>CAXMSM010000474.1:0-11465 GCA_964195655.1 uncultured Gammaproteobacteria bacterium
AGATGTAGATCACCAGGGGTCGCGGTATGTAGAGTTCGCCGAAATGCATTTCCGCTGGCAGTGGCGCTTTGCCGCGACGCTGCGGCGGCGGGTATCGTCGCGTCGATACTCAGCAACAATGAACCACATCTCAGCGAGCTGTCGAGTGTGCATACCTATTGGCGCGTATTCAGAAATAGGAGGTCGGTGTGCCGCCTTTCAGGCGCCGTAAGTCAGTGATCGACGCCGACCGCGTCGAGGAATCGCCCTCGGATTCAGCGGTGGATGCCGGTCAAGCAGGAGCGCTTGCGGACGAAGCGGAAGCTGAGGCGGCTGAGGCCGAAGCGGCTGCGACCGCCGCCCGCGCACGTGCGCGGGCACTCCGACTTCGTCGAGAGGCCCAAGAAGCCACCGATGTCGAGGAATCCGGCGACCACATCGAACCGGATGCGGTGGACGTTGGGGCGGGCCGGGACGTCGAGGCCGGGGCTGTGGAGACCGACGGTGACGCGAGCATCGGCGAGGGCGACGACAGCACTCCCGGCGCTGACGAGGCGGAGGAACCGGCTGCAAAGCCGCGGTGGCGCCGCCTGCCCCACCCGACCTGGAAAGGGATTGCCGCCACGGCAGTCATTCTGTGCACAGTCGCCCTGGTGGCGGCCAGTGGCTACATGATCTGGGACCACCGCCAGGCCGAGAAACTGCAGCAACAGAACGCTGAGTACGCCGCAGCGGCTCGGCAGAGTGTCGTGACGCTGATGTCGTTGGACTTCAACCAGGCGCAGGAGGATGTCCAGCGCATCATCGATACCTCGACGGGGGAGTTCAAGGACGACTTCGAGCAGCAGGCGGCTGATTTCGTCGCGGTGGCACAGGATTCGAAGGTCATCACCGACGTCACGGTCAATTCCACCGCCGTAGACCTGGACACGATGACCGACGATTCGGCGGTGGTGCTGGTTGCGGCCTCGTCTCGGGTCACCAACGCTTCAGGGGCTGACCAAGAGCCGCGGACCTGGCGGCTAAGCGTGAGCCTGCAGAAAGAAGACGGGCAGATCAAGATGTCGAAAGTCGAGTTCGTCCCATGAGCAACGGTCCCGTGAGCGATGAAGGCGAACCGACCGACGCCGAAACGACCGACGCCGAACCGACCGACGCCGAAACGACCGACGCCGAAACGACCGACGCCGAAACCAAGGACGCCAGCGGCGTCGCCGAGCCCGCGTCGCCCGATAGTGAACCCAACTCACCCGATAGCGAAGCTGTGCGCACCGACACTGTCGTCCAGCGTTCGCCGCGCGGATTGCGCGCCATGGTGGGTGTCATTCTGCTGGTTACTGCCTTTGCCGTGTCCGCGGGATTGGCGGGTTGGCTGTACTTCTACCAATATCGCGCGGATCAACAAACCG
Organism: uncultured Gammaproteobacteria bacterium; assembly: GCA_964195655.1. Lineage (GTDB taxonomy): Bacteria > Actinomycetota > Actinomycetes > Mycobacteriales > Mycobacteriaceae > Mycobacterium. The sequence continues at coordinate 1,389 of CAXMSM010000474.1, forward strand.
ACGCGGCTGCGGCGAAGGTCGCACTCGACGCGGCCTCCAGTGGGACGGTTGCGCTGCTGTCCTATTCGCCGGATTCCCTCGACGAAGACTTCGCGGCGGCCAAAGCCCGGCTGACCGGAGACTTCCTTTCGTACTACACGCAATTCACCGAGCAGATCGTCACTCCGGCGGCCCGGGAGAAATCCGTCATGACGGAGGCATCGGTCGTGCGGGCGGCGGTGTCGGATATTCAGCCGGATTCCGCGGAGGTCCTGGTGTTCATCAATCAGACCACCGTCAGCAAGGAAAATCCCGACGGGGCGTTCGCCGTGAGCAGTGTCAAGGTGGGCCTGAAGAAGATCGATGGCATCTGGCTCATCGCGTCGTTCGACCCGGTGTAGCGGTATGGCCTCAGCGCCGTGAGTGTGACGGCGGTTCTGCCCGTGCCTGCCCGGTTCGACGAGCGCCGCGACGCCGTGTTCGCGTCCGTGGCCGGGACTTCGCCGCTGGTTCGGGTGGTCCGGGCGCTCGGCGATGTCGGCGATGTCGTGGTCGCAGTGGCCGGACCACTCTTCGATGCTGTTCGCGAAGCCCTTGCTGGAGAACAGCATTCGACGGTGCGCGTGGTGGCGGCACAGTCCCCTGGTGAGCGTGTGCAGTGTGTCGCGGCTGGGTTGCGGGGGCTCGTCGACGGCGACGACGTGGTGTTGCACGACATCGAATGGCCGATGGTGGGGGCCGGCACTCTGGACCGCATCGTTGCGACGCTGCGCGATGGGGCAGTCGCGGTGATGCCCGCTGGCCCGGTCACCGACAGCGTCAAGGTGATTGGCGCAGACGGGTTGTTGACGGCGAGTTTGGACCGCTCGCAGCTGCGTACCGTGCAGTATCCTCGCGGCTTCGATGTCGAGGTGCTGGCCTTGTTGGTGAAACGAAGCCGATCCGGTCGATTCGACGAACTCGAGGAGGTTCTGTCGGCGGGAACACCGCTGACCCTCATCGACGGTGATGACGAAGCATTGAGCGTCGAATTACCGTGCGATACCGACTATCTCGCCGCCCTCATCGAAGGGCGGCAGGACCTGGCCGGTCGGTGACAGGACCTGGCCGGTCGATGACAGGACCTGGCCGGTCGATGAGAAGTCGCTGCGCGACCGCGATATCCCGGGCATAGGTGACCTTGAGGTTGGCGGCGCGGCCCGGGAATGTGCGGATCTGCAGGTCGGTGTACCGCTCGACACATGACGCCGTGTCGGTGCCTTCGAACCCGTCGTGTTGGGCGCGGCGATAGGCGTGCAACAACTCGGGTGCCCGGAATGCCTGCGGTGTCTGCACCCGGACTGCTGGGCCGCGGTTGGCTACGGATTCCAGCGCGGTCGCGCCTACTCGGGCCAGCCCCACAATGGGCAGGGCGGGCAGCGCACCGCCGAACTCGCGGGCGACAGAGATCGCGGTTTGGAACATCTGCGGCGCTGCCAGCGGCCGGGCGGCGTCGTGGATCGCGACCACATCGACTGCCCCCGTTTCGATGTCGGCGGCCAGATACTGCAGCACGTTGAACTCCGATGCGTGCCTGGTTCCACCGCCCTCGACCAGTTCCACAGCTGCGTAAGGGAGTTCGCGCCGAACGGTGTCGCGAGCCAGTTCGAACTCGCCCAGGCGGAACACCAGAACCGTTCGCGCGACATCCGTGTGCTTGGAGAGCGTGTCCAGGGACCAGGCCAGCATGCTGCGCCCGGCCAACGGCAGGTAGGCCTTGTTTCCGTCGGCGCCTACCCGAGTACCCAAACCGGCGGCCAACACCACGCCCACCGCCGCGCTCATGAAGCAACAGTATCGCGGTGGAAGTCCACGCTGACCTGCCGAACGATCAGAGGTACGGTCGACGCCCAGTGGGAAGGGGACGGTCGGTGAGCGACGAAGCGCAAACTCAACGAGCTGCCGGCCAGGTGCATCGGGTCCGGCGGATGGCCGGACGGGATCCGCGCGAGTCGCATCGGGCAGCGACACCGCTGGAGCTGCTTTTCGACCTCACCTTCGTCGTGGCGTTCGGTATCGCCGCCTCGCAGTTCGCGCACCTGCTCGCCGGCGGCCACGTGGCCGCCGGACTGGCCGGCTTCTTCTTCGCGATGTTCGCGGTCTGCTGGCCGTGGATCAACTTCAGCTGGTTCGCGTCGGCCTACGACACCGACGACTGGATCTATCGCCTGACGACCATGCTCCAGATGGTCGGCGTGATCATTCTGGCGCTCGGTCTTCCGCAGTTGTACGCGTCGATCGAACACGGCGGCTACGCCGCCAGCGGCGTTGTCGCCGCCGGGTATGTGGTGATGCGGATCGCGATGGTGGGTCAGTGGTTGCGCGCCGCCAAGCATGACCCGCAGCGGCGCAAAGCCTGCCTGACCTACGCGCTGTGGATCACCGTCGCCCAGATCGGCTGGGTCGTCGCGGTCGTCGTCCACACCTCGGTTCGGGTCAACGTGGCGATGGTGCTGGCGCTCATCCTCTTCGAGATGACGGGGCCGTTCGTCGCCGAGCGCCTGGGCAGCACGCCGTGGCACGCGCACCACATCGTGGAGAGGTACGGACTGTTCACCATCATCGCGCTTGGGGAGGGCGTGATCGGCACCGTTGCTTCGCTGACGGCGGTGGTGGAGGAGCAGGGTTGGTCCGTCGGGGCAGTGTTCATCGGGGTCGCGGGGATCGGATTGACGTTCGGGATGTGGTGGACCTACTTCCTCGTTCCGCAGGCCGACATCTTGCACGTGCGCCGTGAGCGGTCCTTCTGGTTCGGCTATCTTCACCTCCTGGTGTTCGCGTCGATCGTGGCCACCGGTGCGGGGCTGCACGTGGCGGCGTACTACATCGAGCATCACTCCGAGCTGGGCTCGGTTGCCACGGTGCTCTCGGTCGTCATTCCGGTGGGGGTGTACATCCTGATGGTTTACCTGCTCTACGCGTTCATGACGCACGCCATCGCGCTGTTTCACGTGCTGCTGCTCATGGGCACCGCAGCGGTGCTCGGCCTGGCTGTCCTGCTGGCCGCAAGCGGGATTTCGATGGCCAACTGTCTTCTCGTCGTCACCTTGGCGCCCGTGGTGTCTGTTGTGGGATATGAAGTGCGGGGTCACCGGTACGCGGCGCAGGCGGTGCGCAGCCTGCACGAGACTTAGCGGCCAGTTTCATCCAAACCTTCCAGCAGGATTCGGTTGTACTGCAGCTGCAGGCGAACCAATGAGGTACGAGTCGTAGCACTGCGATGAACGTCACCGCGTCCCCGAGGCCGACCACTGCGCGCGCGGCGGTGGCTGCCAAGGCCCGCTAATCTTGCAATGCACCGGCGCTGCGTCACACTGCGCTCAGTGATCTGAGGGGTAGGGGCGACGATGGACAAGACCGGTTCTCATGCACGAGCGGAAGTGATATCGCCCAGGTGGGGGCATGCCGCTGTAGGCGCGGTGTTTGTGATTGCTGCGACCAACTGGGTGGGTTGGGCAATCGGTATCGATGAATTTACTCGGGTCCTGCCGTCGTGGCCACATATGACTCCGTGGACGGCCTTTTGTCTGACCGCGCTGGGGGCAGCGATCGTGGCGCAGACGGGGCGCACGTTGCGGGTGGGCGTGCGGGTTGGGCGTGGCTTAGCGGTGCTGACGGGTGTCGTTGCGGTGGTGTTCCTCGCGGAAGATGCGACGGGTGGGTCGTTCGGTGTGGATCTGGTGCGGTTCCCCCAGGCGGTGCACGCCTGGCAAGCGTCCTGGCCGGGTCGTCCGAGCCCGCAGACGGCGGTGTCGTTGCTACTGCTGTCGATAGCGGTTGCGTTGATCCAGGCGGATCGTTGGCGGGCTGGGCGGATCGGACGGCTGTGCATGGTGGGTGCGGCGGTTGCGCCGGTGATCTCTGCGGTGGCCTACCTGTTTGGTGCGGTTCCGATCCATGGTGTGACTCCGTCGAGTGGTATGGGCATCTTCACGGTTCTGGGCATATTGCTGTTGGTCGCTGCGACGATGTTGGCGCGCCCCGACCGCAATTCACTGGGGTGGCTGTTGGCGCGGCCGGACCGGCGGGTGCTGACTCGAATAGTGGCTGTCCTGGCCGGTCTTCCGATCACCGTGGGATTTTCGCGGTTGGCGTTGCTGGCCCTTGGTCTGCCGGAAAGCGCGGCGTTAGCTCTCTCGGTCACGTTGGGCACCGTCTTGGTCGGAGCTTTCACATCTCACTTCAGCCAGCGCGAACTGCAACTGATTCTGGAACGCGAGCGATTTGGCCAGGAACGCGCTGAGGCTGAGGAGCGCTACCGGATCCTTGCCGACAACGCCGTGGACGTCATCGTCCACGTTCGTGACAACAAGGTCGTGTGGATTTCGCCGTCGGCGCAGGCCGCGTTCGGAGACCCGCCGCAGAAGTGGATCGGCGCCGATTACACCGGCCGCATCCACCCCGACGACGTTGAGCACGTGGTGGACGAACTGATCCGCACCACACTCGAAAAACCTAGCCTGGCCCGGTTCCGGGTGCTCACCGCGGATGGCAACTATCGCTGGATCGAAGGCCACGCCAAGCCCTATATCGACGCCGACGGCAGCCTCGACGGGATTATCGCCTCGATGCGGGTGATCGACGGACAGGTCGAAGCGCAACGGCAACTTGAGCGGTTGGCCCGCTACGACACTCTTACCGGGTTGGAGAACCGAGCCGTGGCCATCGGCCGACTCGAGGCTGCGTTGAAGAACCCCCGAAGCCCCGGGCCGGAACTGGGCGTGCTGTTTTGCGATGTCGATCATTTCAAAGAAGTCAACGACACCTGGGGACACGTCGTCGGCGACCTGGTACTCACGACATCGGCAACCCGGATCCTTGAGAGCGTGCGTCACGGGGACACCGTCGGACGCACCGGAGGTGACGAAATACTGATCCTGCTGCCCGACATACACAACCTCGACGAAGCCGTCCAAATCGCGGAGAAGATCCGCCAACGCGCCGCCGAACCTATTGACTACTCCGGAAAAACGATCGAGGTAACCTTCAGCATCGGCGCCACCCTCGCCATCCCCGGCGAATCCGTTACCGCCGCAACAGCGCGAGTCGATGCAGCTATGTATCGAGCCAAACGCGCCGGCCGAAACACTGTCACCCGCATCTGAGCATCATGAGTGCCTCGGGATCGACCGCGCAAAGAATCTTCATGTACTCGTGTCCAGTGGCGCTGATGCAAAATGTGATGTAGCTGTCGTACCCTGTGGCTCGTGTCCATGTCCCGGCGTGATGTGTTCAAATATGCGGCCGCAGCTACGCCGGCCGTCTTCGGCATGGGCGCGCTGTCCTCTGTCGTCGGCAGCCTCGCAGGGACGCCGCAAGCGTCGGCCGCGCCGCTCGGAATCCTGCTGGATTACGCAGCCGGGGTCATCAACGCTGCGGATATCCGGGCCTCAGGTGCGCTAGGGGCCATCCGGTACGTGTCGGATCGCCGCCCAGGCGGTGCCTGGATGCTCGGCAAGCCGATCGAATTGGCCGAAGCGCGCGATCTTTACCAGGGCGGGCTGAAGATCGTCTCCTGTTACCAGTACGGCAAGCAGGACACCGCAGACTGGCTGGCCGGTGAGCCCGCAGGAATCAAGCATGCCCAGCGGGGCTGGCAATTGCACACTGCCGCGGGTGGTCCCGTCGGTGCACCCATCTACACATCGATCGACGACGACCCGACGTTCGATCAGTACAAGAGCCAGGTAGCGCCTTATCTACGGGGGTGGGAGCGGGTCCTCGGGCATCAACGCACCGGTGTCTACGCCAACTCCAAGACCATCGAGTGGGCACTTCAGGATGGGCTCGGGTCGTATTTCTGGCAGCACAACTGGGGCTCCCCGGGGCGCGTCGCGCACGCGGCCGCCAACCTCCATCAGGTGGAAATCGACAAGCGCAAGGTGGCCGGTGTGGGCGTCGACATCAACAACATTCTCAAGCCGCGCTTCGGCCAGTGGGACTGAGACTTACCGACTAGTAAGTGTAGGCAGCGAACTTAGCAACCCCGCGAAGGCGGGTGGCTCGACATTCGTGCACAAGTTGTCGACTCTCCTTGTGAACACGAACGAGCATATTGCGAACCAGGAATTCCAGATAACGATTCTGTAACAATACTGCTTTGATCTGGGCTTCTTCCCTACTCGACCGTAACCACCTGCATGCAGGACGTTTGTGCGGGGAGGGTTTGGGTCGTCACGGACCGTGCGTTATCCAACCTCTGTTACCCATGCGTAGAACTCACCAGTAACGATTCCGGACGCGAAAATGATGCGGTCTCTTATGAGACTCTTAGTGCAGCGGGAGTGTAGGGGAGTTGGAGTGTCCACTGCGGCCCGCGAGGGATGCCGCAGGATTCCTGGCGGTGCTTCAGGTCACGGACGAGACAGCCGGTTCGACGCAGCAACGTAACAAGCCCCACGGGGAGCGCGGGTCAGCACCCAGGACGGACCCCACCACCAGCCCGAGACGACCAGGTTAAGCGCAACGCACCGCGATGATGGACCGAGGAGACAACACGACGTGACGATCAACGACCAGCACCGTGCCACCACCACCGGAGGTAACGGCTCCGAAACGGGTCGGGTCGTGGAACCGCTGTCAGGGGCGCACGCACTCGTCGATGAACTGCATGCCGGAGAACCGTACGCCGTGGCGTTCGGTGGGCAGGGTGGTTCGTGGCTGGAGAACCTCGAGGAGTTGGTCAACTCGGCAGGAATCGAGTCCGAGATCACCGCGTTAGTCGGTGAGGCCGAGTTGCTGCTGGAACCGGTCGCGCGCGAACTGGTCGTGGTGCGTCCTATCGGCTTCGAACCGATGAAATGGGTCCGCGCCTTGGCCGCCGACGAGCCGCTGCCCGCCGCGAAGGACCTCACTACCGCGGCGATCTCGGGCCCTGGCATTCTGCTCACCCAGATGGCGGCTATGCGCGTACTCAAGCGCCAGGGCCTCGATCTCACCGGGCATCCTCCGGTCGCCATTGCCGGCCACTCACAGGGCGTCACCGCCGTGGAGTCGCTCAAGGCGCACGGGGCCCGCGACGTCGAGCTGCTCGCCATCGGCCAGCTGATCGGTGCAGGAGGGTCGCTCGCTTCGCGCCGCTGCGGCATGGTCCGTCGCGGCGACAAGTCCCCGATGGTGTCGGTCACCAATGTCGACCCTGCTCGTTTGGCTGAGCTGCTGGACGGGTTCGCCCAGGATGTGCGCACGGTGCTGCCGCCCGCTCTGTCCATTCGCAATGGCAGGCGTTCGGTGGTCATCACCGGAACCCCAGAGCAGTTGGCCAGGTTCGAGCTCTACTGCCAGAAGATTACCGAGAAAGAGGAAGCCGAACGCAAGAATAAGTCGCGCGGCGGCGCCGTTTTCCGGCCGGTGTTCGGCCAGGTCGATGTCGAGGTCGGATTCCATACGCCTCGGCTGGCCGCCGGCGTCGACCTCGTCGAGGAGTGGGCGTCGCGCACCGGCCTGGACCGCGAGCTGACGCGCCGACTCGGCGAGATCATCTTCGTCAACCCGGTCGACTGGGTCTCGGAGGTGGAGGGCCTTGCTGCGGCGGGTGCCAAATGGATCATCGACCTGGGTCCCAGCGATACCGTGACCCGGTTGACCGCACCGGTGATCCGCGGGCTCGGCATCGGCATCGTGCCCGCCGCCACCCGCGCCGGCCAGCGCAGCCTGTTCACCGTCGGTGCGGCCCCGGTCGTCGCGCCGGCCTGGTCAAGCTATGCGCCCGCGGCGATCAAGCTGCCCGACGATTCGGTCAAGGTGTCGACCAAGTTCACCCGTCTCACCGGAAGGTCGCCGATCCTGCTCGCGGGCATGACTCCGACGACCGTCGACGCCGAGATCGTCGCCGCCGCGGCCAACGCCGGGCACTGGGCCGAACTGGCCGGTGGCGGTCAGGTCACCGAAGAGATCTTCGACGCCCGCATAGAAGAGTTGGTGCAGCTCTTGGAGCCGGGCCGTGCCGTGCAGTTCAACTCTCTGTTCCTTGATCCTTACCTGTGGAAGCTGCAGGTGGGTGGCAAGCGGCTGGTGCAAAAGGCCCGTCAGTCCGGTGCGCCGATCGATGGCGTAGTAGTCACCGCCGGCATCCCGGACCTCGAAGAGGCCGTCGAGCTGGTCGAAGAACTCAACACCGTCGGCATCAGCAACGTGGTGTTCAAGCCGGGAACAATCGATCAGATCAAGTCCGTTATCAAGATCGCCGTCGAGGTGCCCGATCGGGACGTCATCGTCCACATCGAGGGTGGCCGCGCCGGCGGGCACCACTCATGGGAGGACCTCGACGACCTGCTCCTGGCGACCTACGGGGAGCTGCGAAAGTACTCCAACGTCACGATTTGTGTCGGCGGCGGCATCGGCACTCCCGAGCGGGCGGCGGAATACCTTTCCGGCGACTGGGCCAAGGCCTACGGCTTCCCCTCGATGCCGGTGGACGGCATCCTGGTCGGCACCGCGGCGATGGCCGCCAAGGAAGCGACGACGTCACCTGCGGTCAAGCAGATGCTCGTCGAGACCACCGGCACCGACATCTGGGTGGGAGCCGGCAAGGCCGTCAACGGCATGGCCAGTGGTCGCAGTCAGCTCGGCGCCGACATCCATGAGATCGACAACACCGCCTCGCGCTGCGGTCGCCTACTTGATGAGGTTGCCGGCGATGCCGACGCCGTCGCGGAGCGCCGCGACGAGATCATCGCGGCGATGGACAACACGGCCAAGCCCTACTTCGGCGACCTCGACGAGATGAGCTACCTGCAGTGGCTGCAGCGCTACATCGAGTTGGCCATCGGTGCGGGCGATACGACCGCCGACACCGCCGCGTCCGGCAGTCCGTGGCTTGCCGATACGTGGCGGGAGCGTTTCGAAGAGATGCTCGAGCGAACCGAGTCGCGTCTGCATGAAAAGGACTTCGGCCCGATCGAGTCGCTGTTCAGCGCCGCCCCCGTCGGCTCCGAAGGTCAAGTGCTGCTTGAACATCCCGACCAGGCGATCGCCGCCTTGTTGGCGCGCTACCCCGACGCCGAATCGGTCAGGCTGCATCCAGCAGACGTGCCCTTCTTCGTGACGCTGTGCAAGACGCCCGGAAAGCCGGTCAACTTCGTACCGGTCATCGATAAGGACGTCCGGCGCTGGTGGCGCAGTGACTCGCTGTGGCAGGCGCACGACGCCCGCTACAGCGCCGATCAGGTGTGCATCATCCCGGGCACCCAGGCCGTCGCCGGGATTACGCGAGTCGACGAGCCGGTTGGCGAGCTGCTGGATCGGTTCGAGCAGGAGATCATCGACCGCGTGGTGGGCTCAGGGGTCGAGCCGGTCCCTGTGGTGTCCCGCCGCCAGGCCCGCGCCGACATCACCGGACCGCTCGCCGTCGTCCTCGATTCGCCAGACGTGCTCTGGGCGGGCCGAACCGCGATCAACCCTGTGCACCGAATCGGTGAACCGGGGGAGTGGCAGGTCAATGACGTGCCCGGAAAACCCAGTGCTACCCACCCGTCCACGGGCGCCCGGCTGGAACTGGCTGCGGATGTCGGCCGGCGGGATGCCTCAGTGACTCTGAGTGTCCCGCTCTCCGATATCTGGATCGAAATCCGCTTCACCCTGCCGTCCTGCACGGTGGACGGGGGCATGCCGGTCGTCACCGTCGAAGACGCGTCGAAGGCCATGCGCGCGGTACTGGCCATCGCCGCCGGTGCCGAAGGGCCGGACGCCCTTCCGCCGGTTGAGAACGGCAGCGCGACGGTGACGGTCGAATGGGATCCGGAGAAAGTCGCCGACCATACCGGTGTTACCGCGACTTTCGGCGCGCCCCTGGCGCCCGGGCTCACGCTGGTGCCGGATGCGCTGGTCGGGCTGTGCTGGCCCGCCGTGTTCGCGGCCGTGGGGTCGGCGCTCACTGACGAGGGTTTCCCCGTTGTGGAGGGTCTGCTCAGCCTGGTGCACCTGGACCATGCGGCTCAGTTGCTGCAGGCGATGCCTGCGACGAAATCTGAATTGACCGTCACAGCAACCGCTTCGGTGGCGACCGACACCGAGGTCGGCCGTGTCGTCCCGGTGGTCGTGACGATCCAGCAGGCTGGC
>CAXMSM010000475.1:0-1832 GCA_964195655.1 uncultured Gammaproteobacteria bacterium
GCCTGCCTGCAGCTAAACCGCAACTAGCAACGCGGCGAGCACGAGGAGCACCAGCAACGCCGCGGCCGCCAGCACCCCGCGAGCTCGCGATTGCTGCGCCGGAACGTCCAAACAGGCCCGCATTTGGTCGGCGGTGCCGAACCGCCAACGCGGGTCGCGGGCCATCGACCGCTCGATCGTCTGGGCCAGAGCCGGGTCGATGTCCGGACGTAACCTGGTGAGCGGCGTCAGGTACCCGACAGAGATCGCGTCGGCCAATGCACTGAGGTTGGTCTGCGGGTAGGCCCGGCGAGCCGTCAGTGCCTCGTAGCTCACCACCCCGAGTGCATAGAGGTCGTCGCACGCCGTCGCGGGCCTTCCCGCTATCCGGTCAGCCGGCAAGTAGGCCATCGTCCCGAAGATTCGGTTGGTCAGTGTCTGCGGCATGTCAGCGGTCTTGGCGACACCGAAGTCCGCGATCTTCACACTCCCGGACCGGGTGAACAGAATGTTGGCCGGCTTAATGTCGCGGTGCAGCACACCTCGGCCGTGTGCGGCGGCGAGCGCGGACAGCACATCGCGCATGATCGCGCGCACCTGCTGGGTGGACAGCGGTTCACCACTGGCCAGCACGTCGGCCAGGCTTTGTCCGGGAAGCCGCTCCAACACGATGTAGTACCTGCCGTCGTGCACGCCGGAGTCGCGAACAGCCACGATATGCGGATGGTTGAGTCGGGCGGCGGCGCGCGCCTCGGTCGCGAACCGCCGTCGACAGTCCGGCTGTGCGCTAACCGACGGGTACAACACCTTGACGGCCACCGGGCGACCCAGACGCACGTCCCAGGCATCTCGCACCTCGGCGGTCCCACCGCGGCCGAGGACGCCGCGCAGTTCGTAGCGTCCGCCAAGCACTTCCGGCGCCTGCATACTCTTCAAGCTAGCCGTTAGGGCGCGAATTCGAACCCCATGCCGGGCACAGTGCGGAGTGGACCGTGCCGGGTGGACGCCGGACGCGATACCCCGGCGTCAGACCTTCGGGCTGTAGTAGTGCGGGTTGTCGCGATACTCAACGGGCGGGAGATTTCGCGCCGGGGTTTCCACCAGAGGTGCGTCCGCGGGCAGACGCCCATGTGCACGATCCCAGGCGGAGCGCTTCCTCGGGTGCATCAGCATTCTCTTTGGCAGCAGCTTGGTCGTCCGATACACCACCATGCCGAAGAGACGGTGAAGCCGCTCCTGACGGGGTGACCAGCTGTAGCCCATCAACTCCCGCACCGATGGGTCGAATAGCCCGACAGTGGTGAAGTTGAAGAATCGCTGCATTCCGCTGACATTCAGTCGCCACAGCCAGTCCGGCATCCAGTCCAACGAAGGATGTTTGGTCATACCGGACAGGTCGAGCACCTCACACGCAGCCCAATTTTTCTCTAACACGTTGCGGCACATGTGATCCCAATACTCCTGGAAATCCTCCCAGGTTTCAGGGACCGGCCGCGTGCTCATTCCGTACATCCGATACCACTGGATGTGCTCATCGAAGAGCTGGCGCCGTTGCGCCTCGGTGAGGCCGCCACCGACCCATTCCGCGGCCAGCAGCGTGGACTTGAAGAAAGTGGCGTGCGCCCAGTAGAAGACGTCCGGATTCAGCGCGCTGTAGCGGCGACCTTGATCGTCGACGCCCTTAATGCCGATGTGGTAGTCACGCACCTGCGCTCCGGTCTTCGGTGCGCGGTCGCCATCGAACACAACGCCCCCTATCGGATACACCGACCGGTAGAGGCGCGGCATCCGCTCCAGGAAGAAAATCGAGTGCTGTTGCACGGCCGCACCGAGTTGCGGGTGCATGTTCTGCA
>CAXMSM010000476.1:0-8288 GCA_964195655.1 uncultured Gammaproteobacteria bacterium
GCACCGGCGGAACCATCCACATCGTCGTCAACAACCAGATCGGTTTCACCACCTCCCCCAGCGACTCTCGCTCCTCGGAGTACTGCACCGACGTCGCCAAGATGATCGGTGCGCCGATCTTCCACGTCAACGGCGACGACCCCGAGGCCGCAGTGTGGGTGGCCCAGTTGGCGGTCGACTTCCGGCAGCAGTTCAAGAAGGACGTCGTCATCGACATGCTGTGCTACCGGCGGCGCGGCCACAACGAGGGCGACGACCCGTCGATGACGCAGCCCATGATGTACGACGTCATCGACACCAAACGCGGTGTGCGAAAGACCTACACCGAGTCACTCATCGGCCGCGGCGACATCTCGATGAAAGAAGCCGAGGACGCGCTGCGCGACTACCAGGGCCAACTCGAGCAGGTCTTCAACGAGGTCCGCGAACTCGAGAAACACGCCGCCGCGCCCAGCGAGTCGGTGGAGTCCGACCAGATGGTTCCGGCCGGAATGAGCACTGCGGTGGACAAGATGCTGCTGGCGCGCATCGGCGATGCCCACCTGGCCTATGACGAGGACTTCAACGTTCATTCCCGGGTGAAGCCGGTGCTGGAACGCCGCCGGGAAATGGCCTATGAAGGCAAGGTCGACTGGGCCTTCGCCGAGTTGCTGGCGTTGGGGTCCTGCCTGGCGGAAGGCAAAACCATCCGTTTCACCGGGCAGGACGTCCGACGCGGCACGTTCACCCAACGCCATGCGGTGATCATTGACCGCAAGACCGGTAGGGAGTTCACCCCGCTGGACCTGCTGACCGTCGACACCGACGGCAACCCGACCGGCGGGAAGTTGATGGTCTACGACTCCGCGCTGTCGGAGTACGCCGCGGTGGGTTTCGAGTACGGCTACTCGGTGGGTAACTCCAACGCACTGGTGTTGTGGGAGGCCCAGTTCGGCGACTTCGTCAACGGGGCGCAGTCGATCATCGACGAGTTCATCAGCTCGGGTGAGGCCAAGTGGGGCCAGCTCTCCGACGTGGTGCTGCTGCTGCCGCACGGCCATGAGGGCCAAGGGCCCGACCACACCTCGGGCCGTATCGAACGGTTCCTGCTGCTGTGGGCTGAGGGGTCGATGACGATCGCGGTGCCGTCGACGCCGGCGAACTACTTCCATCTACTGCGCAGGCACGGGCTCGACGGAATACACCGACCGTTGATCGTTTTCACCCCGAAGTCGATGCTGCGCAACAAGGCCGCCGTCAGCGATATCAAAGACTTCACCGAGATAAAGTTCCGTTCGGTGCTCGAGGAGCCCACCTACACCGAGGGCATCGGAGACCGAGACAAGGCGAAGCGAGTCCTTCTGACCAGCGGAAAACTGTATTGGGAGTTGGCGGCACGCAAGGCCAAGGATGAGCGTGCGGACGTAGCGATCGTCCGTCTTGAGCAACTGGCTCCATTACCGAAGCGGCGACTGGCCGAGACGCTGAACCAATACCCCAACGCCGAGGAGTTCTTCTGGGTCCAGGAAGAGCCCGCCAACCAAGGTGCGTGGCCGACGCTGGGGTTGGCGCTGCCCGAGGCGTTGCCCGAGAAGCTCGCCCGCATCAAGCGCATCTCGCGGCGGGCGATGTCCGCGCCGTCGTCGGGTTCATCGAAGGTGCACGCCGTCGAGCAACAGGAGATCATGGACACCGCGTTCGGATAAGCCTTGTCCGGCACCTTGAGCGCGCGTGTCGGTGCGCCGACGCGCCGCTGAGCGTGGCATTTTGCGCGCGCTCACGGCGATCGAGCGGGCCCCAACCGTCAATCGAAGAACGAGAACGGCCGGCCGTCGGTCAATGCGTTGACCGCCCGTGGACAGAAAATCCCGATCGCCAGATCTGTGAACATCGTCGCAGGTCCGAGGGGTCGACCGAGTTCCTCGGCCACGCGGGCAGCGACGTCGGCGCTGGTCTTTCCGGGCTCGGCCAGCATCGGGCAGATGGACTCCCCGACCCGCACGGCGGTCGCCGGATCGATGTCACCGAGGCGGTAGTGGTTCAGTGCCCCCAGGAACACCTCGGTGTCGTCGTCAGCCTGCGCCGGTGCCGCGAATATCGTCGCTGCCACCACAGCGGCCGACGCGGCAAGCGAGGCCACAACGGGGTACTTGAAATTCATGACTTGATTATCGTCGGCGACCCCGAGTCCATTACTTCACCCTGAGATTCAATCGGTGTTACTTCGCGCCCAGCGCCCTGACATACGCGGGACCCCGGGTACCGGTTAACCTCGACACGAGTACACCGATAAGAGGGAGTGGATATGCAAGGCTTCGCCGGAAAGGTGGCCGTCGTGACCGGCGCCGGCTCGGGCATCGGTCAGGCGCTAGCGATCGAACTGGGACGCTCCGGCGCCCATGTGGCGATCAGTGACGTCGACACCGACGGCTTGGCCATCACCGAAGAGCGCCTGAAAGCCATCGGCGTCCAGGTGAAGTCCGACCGCCTCAATGTCACCGAGCGGGAAACTTTCGAGCTCTACGCCGACGGTGTTGCCGAATACTTCGGCAAGGTCAACCAGATCTACAACAACGCGGGCATCGCGTTCACCGGTGACATCGAGATCACCCAGTACAAGGACATCGAGAGGATCATGGACGTCGATTTCTGGGGCGTCGTGAACGGCACCAAGTCTTTCCTCCCGCACCTGATTGCCTCCGGCGACGGACACGTCGTGAACATCTCAAGTGTGTTCGGCTTGTTCGCGGTACCCGGTCAGGCCGCTTACAACGCAGCGAAATTCGCGGTGCGCGGCTTCACCGAGGCGCTACGCCAGGAGATGACGCTGGCCGGACAACCCGTGAAGGTCACCTGTGTGCATCCCGGCGGCATCAAGACCGCGATTGCGCGCAATGCCACCGCTGCCGAGGGCGTGGACGCCGAGGAGTTGGCTCAGACCTTCGACAGGAAGCTCGCCAGCACCACGCCGGAGAAGGCCGCCAAGATCATCCTCGACGGGGTCCGCAAGAACAAGGCCAGAGTGTTGGTGGGCACCGACGCGAAGATGTTCGACATCGTCGTCCGTGTCGTCGGCGCGGGCTACCAGTCATTTCTTCCCAAAGTCATGTCAAGGCTGGCTCCCCCGGCGCACTGAGAATACCGGCGCCGCCAATTACCGGCACCGCTAGTTGCCGACGCCGCTAGTTGCCGACGCCGATCGGGTGAGCGTCGAGCCACCGCCCAACCACCGTGCCGGGGTCGGCGCCCTCGGCGACCTGGCGGCGCATATCGGCCAGCGCTCCGGTGTTCAACACACCAGCTATCTCATTGAGGGCGAGTACTTGGGGCTCGGTCAGCTCGTTACGCCGGTAGAGCGCCACTAGGTTCTCGGCACGGATCAACGCCGTCTCGTCCGACAACACGATAACCTCCGACGGGATGTCCGGTGCGGCGGTCGTCGTCCACGCAGCGTCGATTTGTGCTGACCGCAGCGATGCGAACAATGCTGCGTCGTCAGCGAATTCGCGCGCCGCCGGCAATGTGCAACCGCCGACCGATAATGGGTGCGGCGCTCCAACCACCGCGCCGACCGACACGTCCGCACACCGGCGGACCATCGCCGTCACGTCGCGAGCACCCCATTCCTCGGCGGTCTGCCCGGTGACCGCGACGGCGGGTTTGTCCTGCGCCGAGGTGGTGTAGTCACCGGCTGCGATGCCCTCGGGCAACGCCGAAACCAGGGTGCGGTATACCTGCACGACCGATCGCGCCGACGCGTCCGGCTCGAATTGCTGCAGCAGCCGCCCGGTGAAACCGGGCGCGACGCGGATCTCCCCCGAGTCCAGTTGCCCTAGCGGGTCCTGCTCGGTCCGGACGTGAGCCGGGGTTCCGTAGAACCTCAGAGCAGCCGCATAGAGGTGGGCCACCAGTTCGGACTCCGGATCAGACGTTGACCCGACCGGGATCGACGGTGCCGATTGCTGCCCACCGCAACCCGCGGCGACCAGCACTGCGACCAGCACGGACGCCAGCCGGCTCAGGATGCGAGCGGGGTTCAGTCGTCTGAATCCTGGGACACCGCGGCGACCGCGGCTGCCACCGCAGGGCCCACCCGGGGGTCCAGTGCGCTTGGCACGATGTGGTCGACCGCCAGGTCGTCACCCACGACGGAGAAGATCGCCTCGGCCGCGGCGACCTTCATCTTCTCGGTGATACGCCGCGCACCCGCGTCCAGCGCGCCCCGGAAAACGCCAGGGAAGGCCAGCACGTTGTTGATCTGGTTCGGAAAATCGCTGCGCCCGGTGGCCACCACGGCCGCATACTTGCGCGCAATGTCGGGGTGGATCTCGGGGTCTGGGTTGGACATCGCGAACACGATGCCGCCCGGCGTCATCGTCGCGATCAACTCCTCTGGCACGAGCCCAGCCGAAACCCCCATGAACACGTCGGCCCCGGCGAGCGCCTCGGCAATGCCACCGCGGAGTCCGCGCGGGTTGGTCCTGGTGGCCAGTTCGGCCTTGAACGGGTTCAGGTTGTCGCGATCGGTGTGAACGATGCCCTTGCTGTCGAGCACCGTGATGTCAGCGATACCCTTGGCCAACAGGATGTTCGCGCAGGCGATGCCGGCGGCCCCAGCGCCGGAGATGACGATCTTCAACGTGTTCATGTCACGGCCGAGCGCCTCGCTGGCGCCCAGCAACGCAGCGAGCACCACGATGGCGGTGCCGTGCTGATCGTCGTGCATGACCGGGCAGTCCAAGGCCTCGATGACGCGGCGCTCGATCTCGAAGCAGCGAGGCGCTGAGATGTCTTCAAGGTTCACCGCGCCGAAAGTCGGGCGCAGCCGGATAATTGTCTCGACGATCTCGTCGGGATCCTTGGTATCGAGCACGATCGGGATGGAGTCCAGTCCGCCGAAAGTCTTGAATAGCGCGCTCTTGCCCTCCATTACCGGCAGCGACGCTGAAGGCCCGATATCACCGAGCCCGAGCACGGCGGTGCCGTCGCTGATCACCGCCACCAGCCGACTGGCCCAGGTGTACCGCTGCGCCAGGGTGGCGTCGGCCGCGATCGCACGGCTAACCTGCGCCACCCCGGGGGTGTAGGCGATCGACAATGCTCGCTGGGTGTCCAGTGGAGATTTCAGTTCGACCGAGAGCTTGCCGCCCTCATGGGCCTCGAAGATCTCTTTGTCCTCAATGACAACCTGGGGCGTGCGCGCCACTGACGAGCGCTCGCGCGAGGAACCGACAACACTTTCCGACACGGTCGTCAGGGTATCCGACCGGCGAAGCTCACTGGAATGGGCTACCCCGCGGTGTGCCCGCCGCTCATGCCGGATTGGCGGCCTGCCGCCGTGGGTCCGTGGGATCGACCCCATCCTGAGCCCAGGCCTGCCTCATCGCACCTGCGCCCTTGAGCCGCACCCACGCCGCCTCGGTCGCAGTGATCGGAACCGCCGACAACACGGTGACCGGCGATAACGGGTCCGGTAGCACCACGTCCTCGACATCACTAGGCCCCAACAGGTACGCCGAAAAGGGTGCGCCCTGCCACAACGGAGTCTCCAGATCGACTAGGGCGTCGGCTTCCAGGATTAGCCCCTCGACGGCGGGCGCGGCGGCGACCACCGCCACCGAACGCGCCAACCCGGTGGGCGACGGTCCACGCAGGGCAACGGTGACCTCGGCACGAGGACCACGCACAGGATCGGCGAGCAGCTCGGCCGGATCGACCATGGGGTGGCGGGAACATCCAAGCGAAATATATTGCACTGCAGAGAAATCAGCGCTATCCGGCTTGCCGAACCGGACGACGTCGATAGGGTCCGCGCCGAGGAACGTCACGCTGGCCTCAATGGGTTCCGCGGTGATCCCCCTCCGCGTGAAATGGTCTCGTAGGTGCGAGCGCACCCGGGCAAGAACGTCGCTCACCCGATGACTATCGCGCGGGAGCGTATGCGGGCGGTACCGGGATCGAGAATCACAAGTCAGATCGTCAAGCGGGCCAGCAGATCCCGACCCCGCTCGGCGCTCTGCGGGTCGCAAAGTACGTCGTAACGCCCGGCGACCAGTTGCATAGTTGAGCTGAAATCTCTTGTGCCCCGCGCCATCGCGTATGGGATCGCCGTGGTGATCAGTCCGAAGAACACGCCTGCAACCAAACCGGTGACCAGCGCACTCCAGGGGTTGGGGCTGAAGAAGCCCAGGATCAGACCGATGAACAGGCCAAGCCAGGCACCTGTGAGGACACCGCCGCCAAGCACCTTGGGCCAGGACAATCTCCCGGTGACCCGCTCGACCTGCATCAGGTCGACCCCGACGAGGGTGACCTGCTCGACGGGGAACTGTTCATCCGAGAGGTGATCCACGGCGCGCTGAGCCTCGGCGTAGGTCGGATACGATCCGATCGGCCACCCCTTGGGAGGAGTGGGCAGTCCGGCCGGACGCCGACGTCCCGCTGCGGGGACGCCGGAAGCCGCACCGGGATTCTGTCCAGACTGGAACGGGCTGGTCATGGTCTGAGAACTCCTTCGATTGCGCAACTGCACTGCAACGCTAGTCTGCCCGGTCAACGCTCCAGGCCCGCCAAGGGTGCCCCGAGGCTCGCCCAATCGGCCTTGCCGGCCCCTCTGGCCCTTTGCACTAGGTTGATCAGCATGACAAATTCGGACAACGAAGCAGGCCGAATCGAATCTTCCGATTCCGCCGCAGACGGGTCTGAGCCGTCGCAGGCTGGCTACGAAGCGCCCCCGATCGAGCGGTCGCCGACGCCGCTGTCCGACCCCGGGGATGACACGCCGCCGACTGGGTACGCCCCGCCGCAGACTGGGTACGCCCCGCCGAATTCCGGTTACGACGCCCCGGCGTACACCCCGACGACCGGCTACCCACCGTCCGGCGGTTTTCCGCCGCCCGGCTATCCGCCGCCGCCGGCCGGCTATCCGCCACCACTCACCGGATACCAACCGCCGTATCCCGATCCCGGCTCGTCGCCTTACCCCGACCAGGGATACGGCGCGCAGCCCTACCCTCCACCACCCCAATACGGCACTTATCCGCCACCACCCACCGGATACCCGGGCTCCGAGTACGGATACGGCCCGCCAGTCCAGCAGGGCACCAACACCTTGGCGATTGCCTCGCTGGTCGCGTCGATAGTCGGTGTGTGCTGCGGTCTTGGCTCGATCATCGGCATCGTGCTCGGCATCGTGGCAATCAATCAGATCAAGCAGACGCGTCAGGCCGGCCACGGCCTGGCCGTCGCTGGCATCGCGGTCGGTGTGGTGACGATGTTGATCAGTCTGGCGTGGACTATTTCAGCCTTCTCCTGACCCCGGCTCCCTGAGCGGCTAATCAGACGGCTGGAACGGCTCGCTCATGCGCTGCATGCCTGCGGCGCGCCCCTTGCCGGCGACCACAAGTGCCATCTTGCGGCTCGCCTCGTCGATCATCTCGTCGCCGAGCATCACTGCGCCTCTGGCGCCGCCGGCACAGGATGTGTGCCACTCGTATGCCTCTAGGATCAACTCTGCGTGGTCGTAGGCCTCCTGGCGAGGACTGAAAATTTCGTTTCCCGCGCCGATCTGATCGGGGTGCAGCACCCACTTGCCGTCATAGCCCAGCGCAGCTGACCGGCCCGCCACTCAACGCATCCTCGAGATCGAGGAATACCTCATCGGCTGGCAGTGTCTTGGACTTCTGGATCATCTTGACGCTGCTCCCGGGCACGGACAGGCACGTCCGACGGGGTCGGTACCGGTTTTCCACAACACCACTTTTCCACAACACCACTCTCTACCCTTGACAATCATGGCGTCGGTCAACAGGGTCTATGCGGCCCGGCTCGCGGGGATGTTGACGCTTGGCCCCGATGGCGAATCCATCGGGCGGGTCCGCGACGTGGTCGTCGGCATCAGCGTCGTGCGCCAACAACCCCGCGTTCTCGGCCTCGTTATCGAGTTGCTTAGTCGCAGAAGGATTTTCGTCCCGATTCTACGCGTCACAGCGATCGAACCCGGCGCGGTCACATTGTCCAGCGGCTATGTGTCCCTACGGCGCTTCTCCCAACGACCAGGCGAGGTCCTCGCGCTGGGGCAGGTTCTCGAGACTCGTGTGCGCGTCGATGATCCAGACCTGACGCAACTGGCGGGGCTCGACGTGGTCGTAGTGGATCTCGCTATCGAGCAGACCCGCACCCGCGACTGGATGGTCACCAAAGTCGCGGTGCGTCCGCAGCGCCGACTGGGCCGGCGCAGCAACGTGTACCCCGTCGACTGGCAGCACGTCCAGGGGCTCACGCCATCTGGTCTGGCCATGCCCGATCAG
>CAXMSM010000477.1:0-3153 GCA_964195655.1 uncultured Gammaproteobacteria bacterium
CGGTGAGGTCACCGACGGTGAGAGGCTCGAGATCACCTGGCACGGTGAAACTGTCGTCGACGTACCGCCGCGCACGGTCGCGCACGAAGGTCCGGTCTACGAACGGCCCGTCCAACGGCCCGACACCCAGGACCGGCTGAACGCCGACACCTCGGCGTCGCTGCCCCGCCCATCGAGCGGGGAGGACCTGCGCGCGACGCTGCTCGCCATGCTCGGCAGCCCGCATCTGTGCAGCCGCGCGTTCATCACCGAGCAGTACGACCGCTATGTGCGCGGCAACACGGTGCTGGCCGAGCATGCCGACGGCGGTGTGCTGCGCGTAGATGAGGCGACCGGTCGCGGCATCGCGATTTCCACCGATGCGTCGGGGAGGTATACGGCGCTGGATCCATACGTCGGTGCCCAGCTTGCGCTAGCCGAGGCCTACCGCAATGTCGCTGTCACCGGCGCCACCCCGATTGCAGTGACCAATTGCCTGAATTTCGGCTCCCCGGAGGATCCCGGGGTGATGTGGCAGTTCTCGCAAGCGGTTCGTGGACTGGCTGATGGCGCTGCGGCACTTGGTATTCCGGTGACTGGTGGAAACGTCAGCTTCTACAATCAGACTGGCGCGACCGCGATCTTGCCCACGCCGGTCGTTGGCGTGCTCGGTGTCATCGACGATGTCAGGCGGCGCATCCCGACCGGCCTCGGCAACGAGCCCGGTGAGACGCTGATCTTGCTCGGCGACACTCGCGACGAGTTCGACGGCTCGATCTGGGCCCAGGTCACCGCCGACCACCTAGGCGGCCTGCCGCCCGCCGTCGACCTGGCGCGGGAACGACTGCTGGCCGACGTGCTCACCGCCGCCTCCCGCGACGGTCTAGTGTCGGCCGCTCACGACCTGTCCGAGGGCGGGCTGATCCATGCGGTGCTCGAGGCCGCGCTGGCCGGCGAAACCGGTTGCCGCATCCTGCTTCCCGAGGGGGGCAACCCGTTCGTGGCACTTTTCAGCGAGTCGGCGGGACGCGTGCTCGTCGCGGTTCCCCGCACCGAGGAGAGCAGATTCACCGCGATGTGCCAGGCTCGCGGACTGCCTTCGACCCGCATCGGCGTCGTCGATCAGGGGCCCGACGGGGGCGAGGCGACCATCGATGTGCAGGGACTGTTCTCCGTGACGCTGGAGGAGTTGCGGCGCACTTCGGAGGGCGTGCTGCGCAGGCTGTTCGGGTGACCTCTCAGGTCCAACAGAAACACCCCTTCTACCTTTGGGCGTGGAGCCTGCTGCGCCTGGACTTCACCGGAATCGCGGTCGGCGCACTGTTCTTCTGTCTGTCGCTGACCCCGTCGCTGCTGCCCAGGGACTGGCTGTTCCAGGGGCTGATCGGCGGCATCACCGCCGCCATCGGATACGGCATCGGGTTGCTCGTGTCCAAGTTGGTGCGTCGGTTCGTGTTGGCGCGCCGGAGGTGGTGGCCGCCGGTCGCATGGGTGTCATACGCGATGAAGACGGTCACCGTCGTCGTGTCGGCATCGGTTTGCGTGCTGATGCTGGTTCCGGCCGCTGAATGGCAACGCCAGATCTCTGCGCTGATGGGCATGGAAGGCCCGAGCACGTCGACCTATCTGCGCACCCTGGTCACCGCCGTGCTGACCGGTGGCACCTGTGTGGCGGTCGCCCGGGGGCTGCTGGACATCATCAAGACGATGGCCCGATTCTTCATCCGCCGCTGGCGGTTGTCCGACGAGGTGGCCCTGTTCATCGGCACCGCCATCGTGGTGGTGCTGGTGATCACGTTGGTCAACGGAGTGTTGCTGCGTGGCTTCCTGGCTGGAGCTAACTGGGTGTTCCAGCCGCAGAACTCCGCGACTCGGGAAGGTGTAGTCCAGCCTCAACAGCCCGAACGATCTGGCAGCCCGGAGTCTTTCGCAGCGTGGGACACGTTGGGGTATCAGGGGCGCAACTTCGTCGCCACCGGACCCCGTGCCGACGAGCTGACCCGGATCAACGAGCAGCCCGCCAAGGAGCCGATCCGCGTTTATGTGGGTCTGCAGACGGCCGACACCGACGATGCCCGAATGGCGTTGCTGCTCAGTGAGCTCGAACGTAGCGGCGCCTTCGAGCGCGAGGTGCTCGTCATCGCCCCGACCACTGGCACCGGATGGATCAATCCGATCGCGGCCAGGGCGCTGGAGCTGATGTACAACGGTGATACCGCGATCGTCGGATCGCAGTATTCGTATCTGCCGAGCTGGATCTCGTTCCTCGGCGACCGGCAGAAGTCGATGGTGTCGGGCCGGATGGTGATCGACGCCGTGCACGGCAGGTGGGCACAGCTGCCGCCTGACCGGCGCCCGCGGCTGCTGCTCTACGGCGAAAGTCTCGGCTCGATGGCCGGCCAGGGCGCTTTCGGCTGGCTGCCCGACATCTCCAGGATGGGCTTCTCCTCAGTCCTCTGGGTGGGTCCGCCCAACGCCAGCCCGCTGTGGCACGGACTGACGGTGCGCCGCGATCCAAACACCCCCGAGGTGGAGCCCCGCTACGACGACGGCCGAACTGTGCGGTTCTCGCAGGCCAACGACGCAAGCCAGATCGCCGCAGACACCGCCGTCCCGTGGGAAGGCACCAGAGTGCTGTTCCTGCAGCATTCCTCGGACCCGATCGTCTGGTGGTCGCAGGACCTGTTGTTCACCCGTCCCGACTGGCTTGCCGAACCGCCGGGGAACGATCGGACGGCGTCCATGCGGTGGTACCCCATCATCACGTTCTGGCAGGTCGCGGCC
The DNA here is from genome assembly GCA_964195655.1 of uncultured Gammaproteobacteria bacterium. Taxonomy (GTDB): domain Bacteria; phylum Actinomycetota; class Actinomycetes; order Mycobacteriales; family Mycobacteriaceae; genus Mycobacterium. The sequence continues at coordinate 2,764 of CAXMSM010000477.1, forward strand.
GACATGACGAACGCCGAATCGGTCCCCGGCGGGCACGGGCACAACTATGGCGACTTCATCCTCGACGGGTGGGTGGGCGTTGCGGCACCGCAGGGGTGGGCTCCCTCCGACACCGAGAGGATTCGAGTTGCTTTGCAGCAGAACGAATCCACTGGTGGACGGAAATAGTGCGCGACAAGCTGCGCGCGGCGATACTGGCGGCGGTGCTCATCGGATGGAGCGCGGCGGCACCGCGCATTCCGGCCCATTGGATTCCGGCCCAGTGGCATCCAATTCCGCACGCGGTCTTCGGTGCCGTGGTGTCCGTGCTGGCCCGTGCGCCGCTGGGCCTGCGACCCCCGACACTGTGGGCAGGCCTGCGGTGGGGTGCGGCGGCCGCCGCACCCCACC
>CAXMSM010000478.1:0-3361 GCA_964195655.1 uncultured Gammaproteobacteria bacterium
CCTCCATGCTCGCCGCGCCGGAAAGGGTGGGAACATGACACCCCCTGAGCACAGCAACGACGCACCGCCTGCCGAGTTGGTGACGTTGACGATTGACGGCGCGCAGGTCAGTGTGCCCAAGGGCACCTTGGTGATCCGCGCCGCCGAACTGATGGGTGTGCAGATCCCCCGTTTCTGCGATCACCCGCTGCTGGACCCAGTCGGCGCGTGTAGGCAATGCCTGGTCGAGGTCGAGGGCCAGCGCAAGCCAATGGCATCCTGCACGATCACCTGCACTCCCGACATGGCGGTACGCACCCAGTTCACCTCCGAGGCCGCCGATAAGGCGCAGCACGGCGTGATGGAGTTGCTGCTCATCAACCATCCGCTGGATTGCCCGGTCTGCGACAAGGGCGGTGAGTGTCCGCTGCAGAACCAGGCGATGTCCAACGGCCGCGCCGAGACCCGCTTCGAAGGTGTGAAGCGGACCTTCCCGAAGCCGATCAACATCTCCTCGCAGGTTCTCTTGGACCGCGAGCGCTGTGTGTTGTGTGCGCGGTGCACCCGGTTCTCCGATCAGATCGCCGGTGACCCGTTCATCGAGTTGCTGGAGCGCGGTGCGCTCCAACAGGTCGGAATTGCCCAGAGCGAGCCGTTCCAGTCGCACTTCTCCGGGAACACCGTGCAGATCTGTCCGGTGGGTGCGTTGACCGGTGCTGCCTACCGGTTCCGGGCGCGCCCCTTCGACTTGGTATCGAGCCCCAGCGTTTGCGAGCACTGCTCGTCGGGCTGCGCCCAGCGAACCGACCATCGGCGCGGAAAGGTGTTGCGTCGCCTTGCCGGTGACGATCCTGCGGTCAACGAAGAATGGAACTGCGACAAGGGCCGGTGGGCCTTCACCTACCCGACGGTCGGCGACCGGATCACCACCCCGTTGGTCCGTGACCCCGGATCTCCAGACGGCGCGCTGCGCCCGGCGTCGTGGTCGGAGGCGCTTGCCGTGGCGGGGGCCGGACTGGCCTCGGCCAATGGCAACGCCGGGGTGCTCGTCGGCGGCCGGGTAACGGTGGAGGACGCCTACGCCTACGCCAAATTCGCACGAATCGTCTTGGACACCAACGATATCGACTTCCGAGCCAGGCAACACAGTGTTGAGGAGGCGGATTTCCTCGCCGCCCAGGTCGCGGGCCAGCCGATGACCGTCACCTACTCGGACCTGGAAAATGCGCCCACGGTGCTGTTGGTCGGCCTGGAACCCGAGGAGGAGTCACCGATCGTCTTCCTCCGTCTGCGCAAGGCGGTTCGAAAGCGCGGTCTGCGAGTGCTGTCGATCGCGCCGTTCGCCACCCAAAGCCTCACCAAGCTGTCGGGCGGCCTGATCAGCTCCGCACCGGGCGGCGAGGCCGCCGCGTTGGACGGGGTCACCGAGAACGAACTGCTGACAGCCCCCGGTTCACTGATCCTGGTCGGTGAGCGGCTGGCCGCCTCGCCAGGAGCGCTGTCGGCCGCAGGACGCTTGGCAGAGGCTACCGGCGCCCGGCTCGCCTGGATTCCGCGACGGGCCGGGGAACGTGGCGCGGTGGAGGCGGGGGCATTGCCGAACCTGTTGCCCGGCGGGCGTCCGGTGGCGGATGCGACGGCCCGACAAGAACTGGCTGCCGCCTGGAACGTCGACGAACTGCCCGTCGGCCCGGGGCGCGACACCGCCGCGATCCTGCATGCGGCGCGCGAGGGCGAGCTGGGCGCCCTGCTGATCGGTGGCGTCGAGCTCGACGACCTACCCGATCCCGACGCCGCAACCGCCGCAATCGACGCAGCACCGTTCATCGTGAGCCTGGAACTGCGCGAAAGCGCGGTCACCGAGCGGGCCGACGTGGTGTTCCCGATCGCACCGGTCGTCGAGAAGGCCGGCGCGTTCGTCAACTGGGAGGGGCGGGTTCGTCCGTTCGAACCCTCGCTGCACACCAGCGCAGTCCCCGATCTGCGGGTGCTGAACTTCCTGGCCGACGAGCTCGGCGTTGACCTCGGCCTGCGGACGTCCGCCGAAGCCGCCGATGACCGGGCCGCGGTGGGCCCGTGGGCTGGGGCACGTCCGGAATCGCCACGGGCCGAACCGTCGCCGCCAAGCCCATCCTGCGGCCAGGCAATCCTGGCGAGCTGGCGCATGCTGCTCGATGCCGGACGACTTCAGGACGGTGAACCGCACCTCGCGGGTACCGCCCGCGCGCCGCTGGCGCGGCTGTCGACGGCTACCGCCGCCGAGATCGGCGTCGCGGATGGCGAACTCGTGACCATCAGCACCGATCGCGGGGCGATCATCCTGCCGGCGGAGGTGACCGACATGGACGACCGGGTGGTATGGCTGCCGCTGAACTCCCCCGGTAGCTCGGTGCACCGGACACTGGGCGTGACCGAGGGTGCCGTGGTGTCGATTGGACGGGGACGCGCGTGACCCATCCCGATCCGACGCTGTTCGGGCATGACCCGTGGTGGCTGATTCTGGCCAAGGCTCTCGGCGTCTTCGTGTTTCTGCTGCTGACAGTACTGTCGGCCATCCTGATCGAGCGAAAAATCCTGGGCCGCATGCAGTTGCGCCTCGGGCCCAACCGGGTGGGTCCACGCGGGCTACTGCAGTCACTGGTCGACGGAGTCAAGCTCGCCCTCAAAGAGGGGCTGGTCCCCACCGGGGTGGACAAGTGGATCTACCTTGCCGCTCCGGTGATCTCGGCGATACCGGCGTTCATGGCGTTCGCCGTCATCCCGATGGGCGGAGAGGTGTCGATATTCGGTCACCGTACCCCGCTGCAGCTGACCGACCTGTCGGTGGCGGTGCTCTACATCCTGGCCGTCACCTCGATCGGTGTGTACGGGCTCGTGCTGGCCGGGTGGGCGTCCGGGTCGATCTACCCACTACTGGGCGGGCTTCGATCCTCGGCGCAAGTGGTCTCCTATGAAATCGCGATGGCGCTGTCGTTCGCCGCGGTGTTCATCTACTCGGGAACGATGTCGACGTCGGGCATCGTCGCCGCCCAGAACGACACCTGGTACATCTTCCTTCTTCTGCCATCGTTCCTGGTGTACCTGACAGCCATGGTCGGCGAAACCAACCGTGCGCCCTTCGACCTGCCCGAGGCAGAGGGGGAACTGGTCGGCGGTTTCCACACCGAGTACTCGTCGTTGAAGTTCGCGATGTTCATGCTCGCCGAGTACGTCAACATGACCACGGTGTCAGCGCTAGCCACCACGCTGTTCCTCGGCGGCTGGCATGCGCCGTTCCCGATCAGCATCTGGGAAGGCGCCAACTCCGGTTGGTGGCCCCTGCTGTGGTTCACCGCGAAGGTGTGGATGTTCCTGTTCGTGTTCATGTGGCTGCGCGCCACCC
>CAXMSM010000479.1:0-8695 GCA_964195655.1 uncultured Gammaproteobacteria bacterium
GTCGTCATGGGCGCGTTCATGTACTTCGCGTCTCGGCGTCAGAAGAAATCGATGCAGGCCACCATCGACCTACATAACTCTCTTGAGGTCGGTGATCAGATACACACCACTTCGGGGATGCAAGCGATGATCACCAGCATCGGTGACGATTACGTGGAACTGGAGATCGCACCCGGGGTGGTTACGACCTGGGTGAAGCTGGCAATACGGGACCGCGTCACCGACGATTTCGAGGATCTTGACGACGAGTCCGCCGACGACGATGCTGAGCCGCGTTCCAGGGCCATCGAGATCACCGATAGTCCAAACACCAAGACCGATAGCTGAGATCTCAGCAACAGCACGTAATCTTTGCGAGTCTTCGCGCCCCTGTGCGGTACCTGACGAACTGATCTCGAGGAGACCCTGACACGTGGCATCGTCTTCGACGCCGGTGCACCCTGCCCGCTACCTGACACTGTTCCTGGTAATGCTCATCGGTGCTTACCTACTGGTGTTCCTCACCGGGGACAAGCAGCCCGATCCCAAACTCGGCATCGATCTGCAGGGCGGCACCCGCGTCACACTGACCGCGCGCACCCCGGACGGCACGCCGCCTACCCGGGATGCGCTGATCCAGGCGCAACAAATCATTAGCGCCCGTGTCGACGGCCTCGGGGTATCGGGTTCTGAGGTCATCATCGACGGTCAGAACCTGGTGATCACTGTGCCGGGCAACGACAGCAGTGAGGCCCGCAATCTCGGCCAGACAGCAAGGCTGTACATCCGGCCGGTGATACACGCGATCCCTGCTGGTGTGGCACCGCCGCAGGAAGGGCCCCAGCCTGGAGGTCCGCCGGGTGCGATTCCGGGGATGCCGCCGGGTGCGATTCCGGGGATGCCGCCGGGTGCGATCCCGGGGATGCCGCCGGGTGCGATCCCGAGTGCGCCCCCCGCGCCCCAACCGCGACCCTTCCCTGAGCAACCGGCTCCGAGCCCCGCTCCCAGCCCGAGCCCCGCGCCGAGCCCGAGCCCTGCGCCCGGGACCGGAGCGGACGACCAGGACAAGCCTCTCGCAGCCCGTATCCAAGACGAGAAGCGGCTTCGTCAGAACTCTGAACAGGCAATCCAGATCCTGGCGATGCAGATTCAGGCCGCCCGGTGTGGCGAAGACGATGTGCTCGCGGGCAATGATGATCCCAAACTGCCATTGGTCACCTGTTCCACCGATGGGGAGCAGGTCTATCTGCTGGACGGTTCGATCATTAGCGGCGAGGAGATAGCGAACGCCACGTTCGGGCTTGATCAGCAGCGCGGCGAGAACGTCGTCGATGTGGAGTTCAAGAGTGATGCCACCAAGGTCTGGGCGGACTTCACCGCAGCCAACGTGGGCATCCAAACCGCCTTCGTTCTCGACTCGAAGGTGGTTAGCGCACCCCAGATCCAGGAGGCTATTCCGGGCGGTCGAACGCAGATCACCGGACGGTTCACCGCTGACTCTGCTCGGGAACTGGCCAACGTACTGAAGTACGGCTCGCTGCCTCTGTCCTTTGAGTCCTCGGAGGCCGAGACCGTCTCCGCGACCTTGGGCCTGTCATCGCTGCGGGCGGGGCTCATTGCCGGCGCTGTGGGACTGTTGGCGGTGCTGCTGTATTCACTGCTCTATTACCGGGTTCTTGGGTTGCTGGTCGCACTGTCTCTGGTCGCCTCGGGCGCGATGGTCTTCGCGATCCTGGTGCTGCTCGGCAGAGCCATCAACTACACCCTGGACCTGGCTGGGATCGCGGGTCTGATCATCGGTATCGGTATGACGGCGGACTCGTTCGTGGTGTTCTTCGAACGCATCAAGGACGAGATCCGCGAGGGGCGTTCATTCCGGTCGGCAGTTCCGCGCGGCTGGGCCAGGGCGCGAAAGACCATCCTTTCGGGCAACGCCGTGACGTTCCTGGCTGCCGCGGTGCTGTATTTCATGGCGGTCGGCCAGGTGAGGGGCTTCGCGTTCACACTCGGCCTGACCACCATTCTCGACGTTGTCGTCGTGTTCCTGGTGACCTGGCCGCTGGCATACCTCGCATCTAAATCGGTGACGATGGCCAAGCCGTCCCTCAACGGTTTGGGAGCCGTCCAGCAGATCGCACGCGAACGCCGAGCGGCCGCACAAACCGTGGGACGGGGATAGCACATGGCGGCACAGCATGGAGGCGACGAGACGACTACGTCGGTCGCCGTCGAAACCCCCGATCTCGACTCCATGGCGAAGGATGCCCCGCGGCACGGCTTCTTCGTCCGGCTTTACACTGGTACGGGCGCCTTCGAGGTCATTGGCAAGCGCGGGGCCTGGTACACGGCTAGCGCAATGATCGTGGCCTTGGCTGTCGGGGCGATCCTGTTGCGGGGCTTCACTTTCGGTATCGACTTCGAGGGCGGCACCAAGGTGTCGTTCCCGCGTGGCGAGGGGCAGACCACCACCCAGCAGGTCGAAACTGTCTTCAGCGACGCGGTCGGCGAGGCGCCGGAGTCGGTGGTCATCGTTGGCAGCGGTGACTCCGCGACGTTCCAGATCCGGTCGGAGACCCTGAGCAACGAAGAGACCGAAAAACTTCGCACGGCGCTGTTCAACGAGTTTCAGCCGCGGGGTTCCGACGGCCAACCCGGCAAGCAGGCCATCAGCGATTCGGCGGTGTCGGAGACGTGGGGTGGCCAGATCACCCAGAAGGCGCTCATCGCGCTGGTCGTCTTCCTCGTGCTGGCAGCCATTTACATCACCATTCGCTACGAGCGGTATATGGCGATCGCCGCACTGACGACACTCATTTTTGACCTCGTGGTCACCGCCGGTGTGTACGCGCTCGTCGGATTCGAAGTCACCCCGGCCACGGTGATCGGGCTGCTGACGATCCTGGGCTTTTCGCTCTATGACACCGTCATCGTGTTCGACAAGGTTGAGGAGAACACCGAAGGGTTCGAGCACACCACTCGGCGTACCTTCGCAGAGCAGGCCAACCTGGCCGTCAACCAGACGTTCATGCGATCGATCAACACCAGCCTGATCTCGGTGCTGCCGATCGTCGCGCTGATGGTGATCGCAGTGTGGCTACTGGGCGTCGGCACCTTGATGGACCTCGCGCTGGTTCAGCTCGTCGGGGTGATCGTGGGAACGTACTCGTCGATCTTCTTCGCCACTCCGTTGGTGGTGAGCATGCGCGAACGTACTGAACTGGTGCACAAACACACCAATCGGGTGCTGAACCGCCGCAAGACGGCGGCAGCCAAGACGGTCGACGCCCAGGCGCAGGCTGGCGATGATGACGGCCGCATCGATCCTGAACCGGCGGCGGTAGCGGCACCGTCTTCGTCAAACCCAGCACCCGCAGCCGCACCCCCCGACAAGCCGGCACCGGGTGCCCGCCCCGTCCGGCCATCCTCCAGTAGGACCGGACGACCGTCGGGTAAGCGAAGCCCAGGAAAGCGTTAGGAACGGTAGGTCCGATGACCCATCGCCCCATCTTGCGTCGCATTACCCTGCTGTCGGTGGTGCTCGCTCTGGTGGGCTCGCTGGGGCTGACTTCATGCTCGGACAATGCGGCAGACTCGGTCGATTACGCCATCGACGGCACCCTCATCAGCTACAACACCAACACTGTGGCCGGCGCGGCGTCGGGTGGCCCCCAAGCTTTCGCCCGGGTGCTGACGGGCTTCAACTACCACGGCCCAGAAGGTCAGATCGTCAGTGACCACGATTTCGGTAGCATCTCGGTAGTGGGTCGGACGCCGCTGGTCCTTGACTACGAGATCAATTCCAGCGCTGTGTATTCCGACGGTAAGCCGGTCACCTGCGACGATATGGTGCTGGCATGGGCGTCGCAGTCTGGCAGGTTCTCGCGCTTCGACGCGGCCAACCGGGCCGGATACGCCGACATTGCTGCCATCGACTGTGAGCCGGGGCAACAGAAGGCGCGCGTGTCTTTCGCGCCGGACCGGGCGTTCACCGAGTACGGCCAGTTGTTCACCGCAACCTCGATGATGCCGTCGCACGTCATCGCCGACGTACTCGGCCTCGGCGACGGTGGGGTGACGACGGCGTTGCTCGGCAGTGACGAACCAGTCGTCGAGCGCATAGCCAGGGTCTGGAATACGACCTGGAACCTGACGCCAGATCTGGACGTCAAACGCTTCCCGTCGTCGGGGCCCTACAAGCTGGATTCGGTGACCGCCGAGGGCGCAGTGGTCCTGGTGGCCAACGACATGTGGTGGGGCACCCAGGCGGTCACCGGCAAGGTGACTGTGTGGCCCCGCAGCTCCGACATGCAGGACCGCGTGAACGAAGGCGCGTACGACATTGTCGACATCGCGACCGGATCGCTGGGCACCCTCAACCTGCCCGACGACTACGTGCGGACCGATGCGCCGTCGGCGGGTGTCGAGCAGCTGATCTTCGCCCCGGAGGGCCCACTGGCTGCGGTGCCCGCACGTCGGGCGCTGGCACTGTGCACTCCGCGTGACGTTGTGGCCCGTAATGCGACGGTGCCGGTATTCAACTCGCGGCTCAACCCCGCGGCTGAAGATGCCTACAGCGCCGCCGAGACCACCCCGGAGGCCGGACAGTTTGCGGTTGCCAACCCGGAGGCTTCCCGTGCCGCACTCAACAACGAGCCGCTGACCGTCCGGATCGGCTATCAGACACCGAACGCCCGGCTCGCCGCGACGGTGGGTGTGATTGCGAAGTCTTGCGCGCCGGCAGGCATCACGGTTGAGGACGTTGCGGGAGACAGTGTCGGCCCGCTGGCGTTGCCCAACAACGAGATCGATGTGCTGATCGCGAGCACCGGCGGCGCGGCGGGAAGCGGCTCGTCGGGATCTTCGGTGATGGACTCCTACAGCCTGCACAGCGCCAACGGCAACAACCTTCCGCGATACGCCAACGAACGCATCGACGGGATCATCGCTACGGTCGCCGTGATATCCGACCCCAGGGAACTGGCCCGACTGCTTGGTGAGGCTGGCCCGATCCTGTGGGCTGACATGCCGACCCTGCCGCTGTACCGCCAACAGCGGACCCTGCTGACGTCGGCGCAGATGTTCGCCGTCAGCGGCAATCCGACACGTTGGGGTGCAGGCTGGAACATGGATCGTTGGAAGCTGAGCCAGTGAGCACCAGAGCCGGGTTGCCGGCGGCATCGGGTACCGGAGCCGTTGCGCAGGTCATCGCATCGTTGCTGCGTGAAGTGCCTGACTTTCCGGAGCCAGGCATTCAGTTCAAGGACCTGACTCCGGTGCTTGCAGACGCGCGGGGGCTTGCCGAGGTCACGGCGGCGATCGCCGAGATCGCCCGCGGCGCGGATCTGGTGGCCGGCGTGGATGCGCGGGGGTTCCTGCTCGGCGGCGCGGTGGCCCTCAATCTGGGCGTCGGCGTGGTAGCCGTACGCAAGGGCGGCAAGCTGCCGCCCCCGGTGCTCAGCGAGACCTACAGCCTCGAATATGGCACCGCCACGTTGGAGGTCCCGGCTGAGGGCATCGAGTTGGCGGGCCGCTCGATTGTGGTGATTGACGACGTTCTCGCCACCGGGGGAACACTGGCTGCCACCAATCAATTGCTCACCGCAGCTGGTGCGCAAGTGACCGGGGCGGTGGTGGTGCTCGAACTCGCGGCACTGGGCGGTCGCGCGGTCCTCGAACCATTGTCAGTCGCCAGCCTGCACACCGTCTGAGCGGATATCCTGCGAAGAGCACAGTCACCGGAGGTGGGCATGGCCAGCGAGATCCAAGCGGATCCTCAGCAGGGCCAGGCCGCGCAATCACCACCCAGTGGGGAAGAACCGAGCGCCGACGCCCAGCCTCTGGAGCTATCCAAGGCTGACACTGCAAAACCGGCGACGAGCGCGTCGCGGCGGGTGCGGGCCCGGCTTGCCCGCCGGATGACCTCCCAGCGCAGCGCGGTCAATCCGGTGCTCGAGCCGTTGGTTGCCGTGCACCGCGAGGTCTACCCAAAAGCAGATCTGACGCTGCTGCAGCGCGCCTACGAGGTCGCCGAGCAGCGGCACGCCGACCAGCTGCGCCTCTCCGGTGACCCCTACATCACCCACCCGCTTGCGGTCGCCACCATTCTGGCCGAGCTGGAGATGGACACCACCACGCTGATCGCCGCGTTGTTGCACGACACGGTGGAGGACACCGGTTACACGCTGGAGGCACTTACCGAGGAGTTCGGTACGGAAGTCGGCCACCTCGTCGACGGCGTCACCAAGCTGGACAAGGTGGCGCTGGGTACCGCGGCCGAGGGGGAGACTATCCGCAAGATGATCATCGCCATGGCGCGTGATCCGCGGGTGCTGGTGATCAAAGTCGCAGACCGGCTGCACAACATGCGTACGATGCGGTTCCTGCCTCCGGAGAAGCAGGCGCGCAAGGCTCGCGAAACACTGGAAGTGATTGCACCGCTTGCTCATCGGCTGGGTATGGCGACCGTCAAATGGGAACTTGAAGATCTCTCGTTCGCGATCCTGCATCCGAAGAAATACGAAGAGATCGTGCGACTGGTTGCCGACCGTGCGCCCTCCCGCGACACGTATCTGGCGAAGGTGCGCGCCGAAATCATCAACACATTGACCAAATCGAAGATCGACGCCACCGTCGAGGGCAGGCCCAAGCACTACTGGTCGATCCACCAGAAGATGATCTTCAAGGGTCGTGAATTCGACGACATCCACGACTTGGTGGCTGTGCGGATTCTGTGCGATGAGATCAGGGACTGTTACGCGGCAGTGGGCGTGGTCCACTCGCTGTGGCAGCCGATGGCAGGTCGATTCAAGGACTATATCGCCCAGCCGCGTTACGGGGTGTATCAGTCGTTGCACACCACCGTCGTCGGACCGGAGGGCAAGCCGCTGGAAATACAAATCCGGACCCGCGACATGCACCGCACTGCCGAGTACGGCATCGCCGCGCACTGGCGCTACAAAGAGGTCAAGGGGCGCAACGGATTACCCACTGGACACGCAGCCACCGAGATCGATGACATGGCCTGGATGCGCCAGTTGCTTGACTGGCAGCGGGAGGCGGCCGACCCCGGCGAGTTCCTTGAGTCGCTTCGCTACGACCTTGCGGTCCAGGAGATTTTCGTGTTCACGCCCAAGGGCGACGTGATCACCCTGCCCGCCGGATCCACGCCGGTGGATTTTGCCTACGCGGTGCACACTGAGGTCGGTCACCGTTGCATCGGCGCCCGGGTCAACGGTCGACTGGTGGCGTTAGAGCGCACGCTCGAAAACGGGGAACTCGTAGAAGTCTTCACCTCCAAAGCCCTCAACGCCGGACCCTCGCGCGATTGGCAGACGTTCGTGGTGTCGCCTCGGGCGAAGGCCAAGATCCGGCAGTGGTTCGCCAAGGAGCGACGCGAGGAGGCGCTCGATGCCGGCAAAGACGCGATAGCCCGCGAGGTGCGACGCGGCGGGCTTCCGTTGCAGCGCTTAATGACCGGCGATTCCATCGGTGCGCTGGCACGTGAGTTGCGCTACCTCGACGTCTCCGCGCTGTACACCGCGGTCGGCGAGGGGCACGTGTCGGCTCGTCACGTGGTGCAGCGACTCGTCGCACAACTCGGTGGTGACGACGAGGCTGCCGACGAGCTGGCTGAGCGGTCCACTCCCGCAACCATGCCGATGCGCCAGCGCAGCACCGATGATGTGGGGGTCGCGGTACCGGGGGCGCCGGGAGTGCTGTCGAAGCTGGCCAAGTGCTGTACCCCGGTGCCCGGCGACATCATCATGGGGTTCGTTACCCGTGGTGGGGGAGTCAGTGTGCATCGCACGGACTGCACGAACGCCACTTCGCTGCAAAAACAGTCGGAACGGATCATCGAGGTGCAGTGGGCGCCGTCTCCGTCTTCGGTGTTCCTTGTCGCGATCCAGGTGGAGGCACTGGACCGGCACCGGCTGTTGTCGGATGTCACCAAGGTGTTGGCCGACGAGAAGGTCAACATCCTGTCGGCGTCGGTGACGACCTCCAACGACCGGGTGGCGGTCAGCCGGTTCACCTTCGAGATGGGTGACCCCAAGCACCTCGGCCATGTGCTCAACGTGGTACGCAATGTCGAGGGCGTCTACGACGTGTACCGCGTTACTTCTGCAGCCTGAGTTGCCGTCCTCTGCGGGCTAGCCGAGGCGCACCGACTCAATTGTCACCCGCGTCACTGGATTTCCGTCTTGCCCACCGTCGACGACTCCGGCGGAGGCGATCTTGTCAAGCACGGCAAGTCCTTTGGCATCGATCACGCCGAACGCCGTATACGTCGGCGGCATCGCAGAGTCCTCGTACACCAGGAAGAACTGGCTGCCATTGGTGCCCGGACCCGAATTTGCCATCGCCAGCGTGACCCTCGGGTAGACCACTGGTGCCGTTATCGCCGGGTCGGTCAACCGGTATTGATTGCGGGGGTATTCGTCGGGGAATCGGTAGCCAGGGCCGCCGGTGCCGGTCGCGGTCGGATCTCCGCACTGCAGGACGCCCAGCCCGGCACCGACGGTCAGTCGATGGCAGCGGGTGTCGTCGAAGAATCCCTGTTCCGCCAGGCTGGTGAAGTTCTTCACCGTGCATGGAGCCTTCTCATTGTCGAGGTCCAGTCCGATGCCGCCGCGATTGGTGAGGATTCTGGCCCGGATCGATTCCGGGGTGGTTGGGGTGCGACCCATCTGTGGTGGTTTCACCGGCTTGCTCGGTG
>CAXMSM010000480.1:0-5543 GCA_964195655.1 uncultured Gammaproteobacteria bacterium
ATGGACTTCCTCGGGCTGCGCAACCTGACGATCATCGGCGACTGCCTCGAAAACATTCAGGCGAACCGGGGTATCGATCTTGATCTCGACTCGGTGCCGTTGGACGATCCGGCTGCCTACGAACTTCTCGGCCGCGGTGACACGTTGGGTGTGTTCCAGCTCGACGGTGGCCCGATGCGAGACTTACTGCGCCGCATGCAGCCCACCGGGTTCGAAGACGTCATCGCCGTGATCGCTCTGTACCGTCCTGGGCCGATGGGCGTGAACGCCCACAACGACTACGCCGACCGCAAGAACCATCGCCAGAGCATCAAGCCGATTCACCCGGAACTTGAAGAGCCGCTGCGGGAAATCCTCTCCGAGACCTACGGCCTGATCGTCTACCAAGAGCAGATCATGCGCATCGCTCAGAAGGTGGCCAGTTACTCGCTGGCCCGAGCCGACATTCTGCGCAAGGCGATGGGCAAAAAGAAGCGCGAGGTGCTGGAGAAGGAATTCGAGGGTTTCTCTGAGGGCATGAAGGTCAACGGGTTCTCGGTCGCGGCCGTCAAGGCGCTGTGGGACACGGTGCTGCCCTTCGCTGACTATGCTTTCAACAAGTCGCATGCTGCCGGTTACGGCCTGGTGTCGTACTGGACGGCCTACCTCAAGGCCAACTATCCCGCCGAGTACATGGCAGGCCTGCTTACCTCGGTCGGAGACGATAAGGACAAGGCGGCGGTCTACCTGGCGGACTGTCGCCGGCTGGGTATCACGGTGCTGCCGCCGGACGTCAACGAATCGGTGCAGAACTTCGCCTCGGTCGGTACCGACATCCGCTTCGGGCTTGGCGCGGTCCGCAATGTCGGTGCGAATGTCGTTGCATCGCTGGTTAATACCCGCACCGAAAAGGGCAACTACACCGACTTCTCCGACTATCTCAACAAGATCGACATCGGTCCGTGCAACAAGAAAGTCACCGAGTCGTTGGTTAAAGCCGGAGCATTCGACTCGCTGGGGCACCCCCGCAAAGGGCTGTTCCTGGTGCACACCGACGCCGTGGACTCGGTCCTCGGCACCAAGAAGGCCGAGGCGATGGGTCAGTTCGACCTGTTCGGCGGGGCCGAGGACGGTACTGATCCGGCAGATTCAGTGTTCACCATCAAAGTGCCCGGCGAGGAGTGGGAGGACAAGCACAAGCTCGCGCTCGAGCGTGAGATGTTGGGGCTGTATGTGTCGGGCCACCCGCTCAACGGGGTAGCCCATCTGCTGTCCGCCCAGGCGGACACCGCGATCCCGGCGATCCTGGGCGGGGATGTCGCCAACGACACCCAGGTCCGGATCGGTGGCATCCTGGCCTCGGTGAACCGCCGGGTCAACAAGAACGGGTTGCCGTGGGCGTCTGCGCAGCTGGAGGACCTAACCGGCGGCATCGAGGTGCTGTTCTTCCCACAGACCTACTCGATGTTCGGCGCCGAGATTGCCGACGATGTCGTCGTGCTGGTCGGGGCCAAGGTGGCCATCCGCGACGACCGGATCTCGCTGATCGCCAACCAACTTGTGGTGCCAGACTTTTCGAGTGCGCAGGTGAATCGTCCGGTCGCACTGAGCCTGCCGACTCGGCAGTGCACGGTCGACAAGGTCAGCGCACTCAAGCAGGTGCTGGCTCGTCATCCCGGCACCGCTCAGGTGCATCTGCGACTGATCAGCGGGGAACGAATCACCACACTTGAGTTGGATCAGTCGCTTCGGGTGACTCCGTCCTCGGCGCTGATGGGTGATCTGAAGGCGCTATTGGGGCCCGGCTGCCTCGGCGGATGAACACCCCGCCTGCGCGCTGTCATCGTTGAAGTCGACCCGGACGATCGCGCTGTCCGGCCACAATGTGCTGCTGCTGATTCGGCGGAGCTTCTCGCGCAGCGTCAAGTGGCGGTGCACGTTGGTGACACCGGGAATCTTGAGCATCGGCACGGTGTTCCACTGCCACCCGTACCGCTTGTGTAGCGCGGTGTTGGCCGCCTCGGCGTCGTCACCACGGAGCAGCGTCGCTTGCCCTCGCGCCGCAGGACACCCTTCCGGCACTTGACCGAGGTGGTCGCAGGCGGTGATTTCGACCTCGGGTCGCGCAGCCAGCCGTCGTGTTTTCGGACCGATCTTGGTGCGGAACACCAGCGATCTGCCGTCAAGCCGGAACCAGATCGGGGTGTCGACAGGGTTGCCGTCTCCGCGGTAGGAGCGCAATCGGGCGTATTTGGTGCTGTTCAGGGTGTCGAGTGCGTGCATAGTGAACAGTGGACCACTTAGAGTTGACTTTAAGTCAAGCGGTACGTGGAGGGCGGGGATGGCAGAGCTGACAGGGTTGCGAACCATCGGGGACATCGCGCGCCAGGCGGCAGTCGCACCTACTACGCTGCGCTACTACGAGAAGCTAGGCCTGATCGCGCCGCGCGCGCGGATCGGTGGCCAGCGCCGCTACGATGACGCCGTCCTGGCTCGACTCGAGGTCATTCGGTTGTGTAAATGCGCTGGTTTTACCCTGACCGAGATCCAGACTCTGTACGCCGATGACCTACCAGGACGGCCTGCGAGTCGGTCACTGGCGGAGGCGAAGTTGGCCGAAATCGACGCGCGCATGACTGAGCTGGCTAGGGCTCGGGAGATCGTCGAGTGGGGGATGCGCTGCACCTGTCCGTCGATCGACGCCTGCACTTGCGGAGTTCATTCGCCCGAGGTGGGCTCAGATAGGACGCGAGAGCTGGCGCGGTAGACGCTAACGGTTGGAGGAGCCGGCCAGGCCCAGGCCGAGCCATGCCAGCACGCCGATGCCCGCGCCGCTGAGAACTGCGGGAGCAGCGGAGGTGGTGACCACAGCGACGACCGCGAAGACCAGCAGGCCGACCAGCAACGCGACCACTTTGTAGGCGGGCCAGGGCACACCGGCGATCGAGACCGTCGAGGCCGGGCGCGTTACGGCTTCGACAAACTGTCCGGCGGTGGTCATGTATATGACGATAGCTCGTAGAAGAATTTTCGGCTAACCGAAATACCGATTTCGGCGGTGCGATCGAGCTGGCCGCCGTCGGCGCGGGCTCGTTACACGCCACCGGTTTCTACCGCTACAGCCGAAATCCCCAGTATCTGGGTCTGGGGCTGGTCGCCACCGGAGCGCCACCTCGTCCGGATCTTCGGTGCGGACTACCGCAATTACCAGGCGACCGTGCCGCGCTGGCTCGGGCCGGTACGCACCCACCTAGCAGAATGACGCTGCGAGGAAATCCGATAGTCTGACGACATGCCGCTTACCGGAGATTATGAACCCAGCACGTTGGATTGGGCACGAGAAAACGCCGAAGTGTATATGGAATCCGGCGGTACCAAGGGAACCGAACTCAAGGGCAGGCGGGTCGTCCTCCTGACCACGATCGGGGCGAAGACCGGAAAGATCCGCAAGACCCCGCTGATGCGTGTCGAACACGACGGTGAGTACGCCGTCGTCGCATCGCTCGGCGGTGCCGCTAAGCACCCCGTCTGGTATTACAACCTCAAGGCCAATCCCCGGGTCGAACTACAGGACGGTACCGCCACCGCGGACTACGAGGCCCGCGAGGTGGTCGGCGACGAGAAAGCGACGTGGTGGGAGCGTTCGGTGGCGGCGTGGCCCGACTATGCCGACTATCAGACGAAGACGGATCGTCAGATTCCGGTGTTCGTGCTGAGGCCGGTCCGCTGAATCCGTTTTTGCCGCGGTGGCATGCAATGGCACCATTGTGCGGTGTCCGCTGAGCTGAGCCATACTCGCCGAATTGGTGCCGCGACACCATTGTGTGCCGCGGACGTCGATGAGGCCGCTCGGCGAATTTCCGGAGTCGTATCGAAAACGCCATTGCAACTGAGCGATCGGTTGTCGGCGATCACCGGCGCGCAGGTCTACCTCAAACGGGAAGACCTGCAGGCGGTGCGCTCGTACAAGCTGCGCGGCGCCTACAACCTGCTGATGCAGTTGAGCCCGGAGGAGAAGGCTGCCGGGGTGGTGTGTTCGTCGGCCGGAAACCACGCCCAAGGCTTCGCGCTGGCATGTCGGTCGATGGGCGTGCACGGACGTGTCTATGTTCCTGCCAAGACCCCGAAGCAGAAACGCAACCGGATTCGTTACCACGGCGGCGATTTCATCGAACTGATCGTCGGAGGCAAGGCCTACGACATGGCAGCAGAGGCGGCCCTCGAAGATGTCGCCCGCACCGGCGCGACACTGGTGCCGCCGTACGACGACGTTCGGACGATGGCCGGACAGGGCACGATCGCGGTGGAGATCCTTGACCAGCTCGACGCCGAACCGGATTTGGTGATCATCCCGGTTGGCGGCGCCGGGTGCATCAGCGGGATCACGACCTACATGGCGGATCGGACCACCGCGACGTCAGTGCTCGGCGTGGAGCCTGCCGGCGCGGCAGCATTGGTGGCCGCGCTGGCCAACGGTGCACCTGTGACGCTCGAGAACGTCGACCAGTTCGTCGACGGCGCCGCGGTAGCCCAGGTAGGCAAGCTGCCGTTCGCGGCGCTTTCAGCCGCTGGGGACATGGTGTCGATCACCACGGTCGACGAGGGTGCGGTATGCACCGCGATGCTCGACTTGTATCAGAACGAGGGCATCATCGCCGAGCCGGCGGGCGCGCTATCGGTAGCCGCTCTGCTGGATGCCGACATCGAGCCCGGGTCCACCGTGGTCTGCCTGATCTCGGGGGGCAACCATGATGTGTCCCGCTACGGTGAGGTTCTGGAACGCTCGTTGGTGCATCTGGGGCTCAAGCACTACTTCCTGGTTGACTTCCCCCAGGAGCCGGGCGCCCTGCGCCGCTTCCTGGACGAGGTTCTCGGTCCGAACGACGACATCACCCTGTTCGAATACGTCAAGCGAAACAACCGCGAGACGGGCGAGGCGCTGGTCGGCATCGAGATGGGGTCAGCATCGGATCTTGAAGGGCTGATGGCGCGGATGCAGAGCTCTGAATGCCACGCCGAACTGGTCGAACCAGGTTCGCCGACCTACCGCTATTTGACCTGACCCAGCCCTTCTTCATGATCCACCACAACCTCCGATGTTGCCGCTGAGGGATTTTTCGGCGACTATGGAGGTGTGACGACTATTCCCTCCGCGGGTTCGATTCTGATCGACACAGTGGTCGGTGCCGCCGTGGTGCGCGTCGCCGCCGACGCCACCGTGGCCGACGTGGCACGGGCCATCACCGACCATCAGGTCGGGGCTGTGGTGGTCGGAGAAAGCGCGCGGCCGGCCGCACTGGTCAGCGAGCGCGACGTGGTGCGAGTGGTGGCTGGGGGCAGGGACCCCGAATCAGTACCGGCGCTGGAGGTGGCGGCCACGAACCTGGCGTGGTGCGCCGCCGACGCGACCGTAGACGAGGTGGCCATCCGGATGATGGACCGCTACATCCGACACATACTGATCGATCGCGACGGTTCCCTCGTGGGCATCGTGTCGGCCCGCGACCTCCTCGGTGTCTACAGCGGAGACGCGGAGCCAGGCTTCGGCGCCGGTTGAGCCCGAT
>CAXMSM010000481.1:0-2892 GCA_964195655.1 uncultured Gammaproteobacteria bacterium
ATCGACATCCCGCTGGCCCGCATCAACAGCGTGGAATTCCAGCACGGCCTCGTTGATCGCATGCTACGAACCGGCACCCTGATCATCGAATCCGCGTCGCAGGACCCGCTCGAGTTCAACGACATCCCACGAGTGGAACGCGTGCACTCACTGCTGTATCACGAAGTCTTCGACACCCTGGGTTCCGAGGAATCGCCCAGTTGACGCCGGGCCCGCCGGCGCGAGAGCCGCATCGGGGTGACGATCGGGTTGACATAGTCCTGATCGGCAGCGTCATGGTCAGCGCCAGGATCGTCGTCGTGTTGATGGCGCGCCTCGTACCCGTCCTCCAGCGCCTCAGCGAAGCCACCGCCGGTGAGCGTGAACTCCAGAGCCTTCTCCGGGTTGCGCGCGAACTCGTCGGGGAACACGAACCGGCGGAACGCCCAGAACCGGAACGCCATCTGTAGAAGGTTGCCCAGGATGTAGGCCGAGACGAAGTCGGCGATGTTCTCAGTGGCCAGCGACACCATCGGTACCCGCAGCATCAGCACGTAGCTGGACACCCACAGCGGGGCCATACTCAGCAGCACACCCACACCGCTGACTCCGAAGAACAGCAGTGCCTCGTGGTGGCGATCTCGGCCGCCCCGATCGCGGAAGCTCCATTCCCGGTTGAGGATGTAGGACGCGATGACAGCGACGATGCCCGCGATGATCTTGGCGGTCACCGGCTTGGGCTCGAGAATCGTCAGCTTGAGGGTGAAGAAGATCGTCACATCGATGACGAAGGTGGTTGCGCCGACGATCGCAAACTTGATCAGCTCATGATGCTGCTCGGCATAGGGACGGATCGGCCCCGGAAGGCGCTTGATCGTCGCATCGGTAAAAGACACAAGGCTGGAGTCTACGGAACCATCCTTAGACCTTCCCAATCGCAGCGTAACCGCAGGTCAACTATGTGGCGTAGGTCATGACACGATAGATCGCGTGACGGTGCCGCTCTCTCGCAACCCCGACGTACCCCCCGTCGTCGCAATGATCGGTGGGGGACAACTGGCCAGAATGACCCATCAGGCAGTGATTGCGCTGGGACAGACGCTGCGCGTGCTGGCCAGCCGCAGCGATGAACCGGCCGCGCAGGTGTCTCCCGACGTGGTGATCGGGTCCCACACCGATCTGGCTGCGCTGCGCCGTGCAGCCCAGGATGTGACAGTGCTCACCTTCGATCACGAACACGTGCCGACCGAGTATTTGGAGACGCTCGTCGCCGACGGTGTGAATGTCGCGCCGCCGCCGGATGCGCTGGTGCACGCCCAGGACAAGCTGGTGATGCGTCGACGGCTGGAGGCTCTGGGCGTGCCGGTGCCGCGCTACAGCGCCGTCGACACCGTTGCCGACGCCGAAGCGTTCGCTGCCCGGATAGGCGGGCCGGTGGTGATCAAGACCGTGCGCGGCGGCTACGACGGCCGCGGTGTGGTGATGGCCGCCACCGCCGAGGAGGCGCGCGAGGCCGTGGCGCGCTATCTGGCCGACGGTGTCGCGGTCATTGTCGAGGAGCGGGTGGGGATGCGCCGTGAACTCGCCGCGCTGGTCGCGCGCTCGCCGTTCGGCCAGGGCGCGGCGTGGCCGGTGGTGGAGACCGTGCAACACGACGGGATCTGTGTGGCCGTGCTGGCTCCGGCGCCTGGCCTGTCGGATGAGCTCGGCTCTGCTGCGTCGGGATTGGCATTGCGGTTGGCGGCCGAACTCGGTGTCGTCGGGGTGCTGGCCGTCGAACTGTTCGAGACCCTCGACGGTGCGCTGGTGGTCAACGAACTGGCGATGCGGCCGCATAACTCGGGCCACTGGACTATGGACGGTGCACGCACCAGCCAGTTCGAACAGCATCTGCGCGCGGTGCTGGACTACCCGCTGGGCGACACGTCGCCGACGGCACCGTGCACAGTGATGGCCAATGTGCTCGGTGCACCGCAGGCACCGGCGATGTCGATGGACGAACGCCTGCACCACCTGTTCGCACGAATGCCCGACGCCAAGGTGCACCTCTACGGCAAGACTGAACGCCCGGGCCGCAAGATCGGGCACGTCAACCTGGCGGGCGATAACGCGGACGTGTTGCGGGAACGGGCCGAGCGCGCGGCACACTGGTTGTCGCACGCGCAGTGGACCGACGGATGGGACGGGCACGCATGAACCCACGGGTGGGCTTGATCATGGGCAGCGACAGCGACTGGTCGGTGATGGCCGACGCCGCCGAGGTGCTGGCTGAATTCGATGTGCCATTCGAGGTGGGCGTCGTCTCTGCCCATCGCACGCCGGGCCGGATGCTGTCCTATGCGCAGGGGGCTGCCGATCGCGGCCTGGAGGTCATCATTGCCGGTGCCGGCGGGGCCGCACACCTGCCGGGCATGGTTGCGTCCGCGACGCCGCTGCCCGTCATCGGGGTGCCGGTGCCGCTGGCCCGGTTGGACGGGCTGGACTCGTTGTTGTCGATCGTGCAGATGCCAGCGGGAGTACCGGTGGCGACGGTGTCGATCGGTGGCGCACGCAACGCCGGGCTGCTGGCGGTGCGGATCATGGGCTCCTCGGATACCGGGCTGCGCGATCGGATGGTGTCTTTTCAGGCCGGCCTCGAACAGATGGTGCTGCAGAAAGACCAGGAGCTACGGCAGCGGCTGTTGGGGGAGTAGCGGCCTTCGCCGAGGCGTTCCCCGGCGTGGCGTTCAGACTGCGCTGAGGGCGAGAAAGTTCGAGTGGAGCCCGCCGCAGACGCAGTCTCAACGCACGAGCCTGCCGCGGCAATTACCCTGGCGAAAGTCGCCCGCGTCATCTTCGGCCCGCAGGATCGCGACGATCGTCGAGGTGTCCACGATCATGCCCGCAACCCGCGCTCGTCGTACGGCAGCTCAC
>CAXMSM010000482.1:0-5975 GCA_964195655.1 uncultured Gammaproteobacteria bacterium
CGAACCTGCGTGACGCCCTGGAACGGCTTCAGCTCAACGATGCCGCGCTGACCTGGGAGCCGGAGACGTCGGTGGCGCTCGGGTTCGGGTTCCGCTGCGGATTCCTCGGCCTGCTGCACATGGAGATCACCCGAGAGCGCCTGGAACGCGAGTTTGACCTCGACCTGATCTCGACCTCGCCCAACGTCGTTTACCGGGTGGTCTTGGACGGAAGTGCCGAGGGGTCAGACCTCGTGGTGACGAATCCGTCCGACTGGCCGGAAGGCAAGGTCGGCGCCGTTTTCGAGCCGGTGGTGAAGACCACGATCATCTCGCCCAGCGAGTTCATCGGCACCATCATGGAACTCTGTCAGTCGCGCCGCGGCGAACTGGGTGGCATGGACTATTTGTCGCCCGAGCGCGTCGAACTGCGGTACACCATGCCGCTGGGCGAGATCATCTTCGACTTCTTCGACGCGTTGAAGTCGCGCACTCGCGGCTACGCCAGCTTGGACTACGAGGAGGCGGGCGAGCAGGAAGCCGATCTCGTCAAGGTCGATATCCTGTTGCAGGGTGAGCCTGTCGACGCGTTCAGCGCCATCGTCCACAAATACTCTGCGGCCGCCTATGGCAACAAGATGACCACCAAGCTCAAGGAACTGATCCCGCGTCAGCAGTTCGAGGTGCCGATACAGGCTGCCATCGGTTCGAAAATCATTGCCCGAGAGAACATCCGGGCTATCCGCAAAGACGTGCTCTCAAAATGCTACGGCGGTGACATCACGCGTAAGCGCAAGCTGCTGGAGAAGCAGAAGGAAGGCAAGAAGCGGATGAAGACCATCGGCAGGGTCGAGGTTCCGCAGGAAGCGTTCGTCGCGGCACTGTCCTCAGACGCGTCTTCGGACAAATCGAGCAAGAAGTAGCGCCAAGCAGGAATTCCGATCCACTCCCGCGTCAGCTCAAGACGTGCTAACCAAGTGTTACGGAAGTGACAGCTTCGGTAGGAGAGGCGAGATGTCGGGCGGGATGTCAGCGCAGCGAGTGGCGGGTATCGCCACCATGGTCGGCGTGTGCGCCGCGCTGGTGGGTTGCGCCGGCGCGCCGGTCGACGAGCGACCTGTCGTGCGGATCGCGCCGGCAGCCCAACCCTCGGTGGCGATTCCGCTGGGACAGTTCCTGCCGAGCTCTCAGGAACTGTCCGCGACGCTGGGCACCGGACCCAACGGCTTCATGGGGCAAATCGTCGAGGGGGACGACGCGATGCTGCTGCGCAGCGTCGGCGCCGCTGAGGCGACTCCAGTGGACTGCGTCGGCACCGCCTACCGACTCCAGAAGGTCGTCTACGGCAGCGGCCACGTCCGGTCGGTAACAAGCAGTTCCTGGGCCGGCGGCAGCTTCGACGGTCCGCCGGTCTCGGGCTTCTTCGGGGTGGTGCAGATGGCGAGTACCGCCCACGCGCAGGAATTCTTCGCCTCGATCGCCGATAAGTGGCGACGTTGCAACGGCCAGACGGTGACGCTGCTCCCTCCGGGACAAGGAGCCGGCGAGTTGAGCAAGATCGGCGACGTCACCTACGACGATCGGGTGGTCTCGGCGACTGTGCTTCATGCGTCGGGCGGTGTCGGCTCAGCGAGCGTCTCGCGCGCTCTCGGCGTGGCGGGCGACTGCATTGTCGACGTGGAAGTCACTGATCCGCGCGCGGCAGGCGACCCGGGCTCGGCCGCCGACGTCGTCGAATTGGTTCTCGACAAGATTGCGGCGCGGCGGTGAACCGCATCCTCACGGCGCCTCGTGCATGTGTCGCCGGCGCGTTGATCGCGGTGTCTGTGCTGCTTTCGGCGTGTGTGAGCACGGTGGAGGGCACGGCGACCCGCGGCCAGGGGGCGGTTCAGCGGAGTGTTCCGCTACTGGACGAGGACAAGCTGGACGAGATTCCGCTGACCATCGGTGAGCTCAACGGCATCGTGGGCTCCACCCAGATGGAGGTCACCAGCGAACTCGAGGAGATGACCGATCACTCCGCGACCGTCTCCGACCCGGACTGCCTCGGCGCGATCTACGGAGCCGAGGAGCCAGTTTATGAGGGCACGGACTGGATCGCGGTGCGTGATCAGGTGGCCCGCGAACCGGATGAGGACAACGATCACTGGGTCGAGCAGACGGCGGTGCTGTATCCGGCGGCCGCCAACGCTCGAGACTTCTTCGACAGCTCCTCGGACATCTGGCAGGACTGCGCGAACGAAACCATCGCAGTGGCTGATGGCGACTACTTCTGGATGCTCGACGACGTCGACGTCGGTGACACGATGATTGCCCAGACAGCTAGTCAGGACGACGCCAACGGCTGGGCCTGCCAGCACGCGCTGTCTTTGGTCTCCAACGTGACGGTGGAGGCGTGGGCGTGCGGATACAGCATCTCCGACGAGGCCGCCCAGATCGTGGACGTGATGATCGAGAACGCCGTCGGTTGATAGGCGGCTAGCAGTATGAGTGCGTTGCGAACGAAATCGCCTGCTGGTAAAGGTGATCGAAATGTCGCATGTCGACAACGCTGGACCGCGCGGCGTCCAGCGCCGCGGCGCATCCGGGCCCGTTGAGCAATGGCCAGTTTCGCGCGATCTGCTCTACCATCGTTTTGTTAATGGTGTCGATAAGAGTTCGGGAGACGGACAGGTTGGGTGGCTCCGCCGGCGCGGCAACAGGATCGAGCTTCCACTGGGCAAAACGGGCATATTGAATAGCCTCGGTCGCGGCAATCTGATTCTCGAATACCGTGCGGACGCGGCTTGGGTCGACACCCTGGGCTGCGGCGGCGGTGGTGACGGAGTTCAGCACCTGCTGAACTCTCGACGGGTCTTCGATAGGCCCGCCGGTGTTCCATTTCACCGCCGCGATCTGTTCGGCCGTCTGCAGTCGTTGCGCAGCGGCGTCGATGAGCGTGAACAGCGGACTGGGGGCATCGGCCTGCGCGCCTGGCGACGGCGCGACCACCGCCATGGCGACTACCGCTGTGGCCGCGCACAGTCCCACTACGCACTTGCTGCTCACGCCAGGTCCAGTTGAATATGGGTTCGTCGTGCTACATCGGCTTGGGGCCCGTCGCCGCCGAACCGCTGGGTCGGGAGCGGTGGTCATGGGTCTCCTGGATGTCGGTGGCTTACGCTGCGGGAGTGGTTACCGAGCTACTCGCTGCGATCCTGATGAGCTCGGGCAAGCTGTGAGCATCCATACCCAACGGGCATCTTTCCACTTGATTGCTTTGACATTGGGTGTAATCGGTTGTGTCTGTTGGAGTGGCCTTAACCCGGTGGCTTCGGCGACGAATTTCACCAGCGGCGGTGGACCCGCAGTCCTGAAAATCTGCACGACGGGAGACTATGAGCCGCTGACCTATCGCGACCCGGCGACAGATCAGTACAGCGGCATCGACATCGATATGGCCACGAGTCTGGCGAACTACTTGGGCCGAGAACCCGTTTTTGTCGCGACCACTTGGCCCACGCTGATGAAGGACGTGACCAGGCTGGGGAAATGCGATATCGCCATGGGCGGAATCTCTGACGCTCCTGCTCGCGCAGAACTCGCTGATTTGACCATGCCGTATCTCTTCAATGGCAAGGTTGCGCTGGTCCCGGCCGCCTCGGCCGAGAGGTTTCAGTCGATCGATCAGATAAACCAGCAGGGCGTACGAGTAATCGAAAACCCCGGCGGAACCAATGAGAAATTCGCGAGACAGAACCTACCCAACGCAGCGCTCACGATCTGGCCCGACAACACGAGCATATTCGAGCAACTCAGCGCAGGAAACGCAGACGTGATGATCACCGATGCCATCGAAGCGATCTACCAGGCAAAGCGACATCCTGAGTTGGTTGCAGTACACCCCGAGCAGCCGTACACCACCGACCGAAAGGCCTACATGCTCCCCGAGGGCAGCCAGCTGACGGGGCAGGTAAACACATGGCTGGGCCAGGCACTGGCGGATGGCACCTTCGACAGTTTCTACGATCAATGGATTCATTGAGCCGTATTAGGGCTACATCGGGGCGTTGGCGGGTTGGAAGATCCCGGAGCTGTCTGCCTCCTCCTCAGCACGGATCACATGCACCACGGCGTTGATCAGTGCCAGGTGTGTGAACGCCTGCGGGAAGTTGCCCAGGTGCCGTCCGGTCCGCGGTTCGATCTCCTCGGCGTAGAGATGCAGCGGGCTCGCGAACGACAACAGCCGTTCACACAGATGCTTGGCCTGGTTGAACTCGCCGATCTCAACCAGCGCCGACACCAGCCAGAACGAGCAGATCGTGAACGTGCCTTCCTCACCGGAGAGGCCGTCGTCAGTCTCCTCGACCCGATAGCGCAGTACCAGCCCTTCCTCGGTCAGTTCCTCTGCGATGGCCAGCACTGTCGCGCGGATCCGTGGATCGTCGGGTGGCAGGAACCGGGTCAGCACTGCCAGTAGCAGCGAGGCGTCCAGCGCATCGTCGCCGTAGCGCTGGGTGAATACCCCGCGTGAGTCGACGCCGTGTTCGAGTATGTCGGACTTGATCTCCTCAGCGATCACCCGCCACTGCTGCGCGTAAGACGTCTCGCCTTCCAATTCGGCCAGCTTCGCACCGCGATCGAGCGCCACCCAGCACATGATCTTGCTTGAGGTGAAGTGCTGCGGCTCGCCGCGCACCTCCCAGATGCCGCGGTCGGGTTCCTTCCAGTGTTTGATGGCCTCCTCGACCTGTTCCTTGAGCACCGGCCACAATGTCTCGGGGATCTGCTCGCGCGACTTGGTGTGCAGGTAAACCGAGTCGAGCATGGTGCCCCAGATGTCGTGCTGCTTCTGGTTGTACGCGCCGTTGCCGATGCGAACCGGGCGGGCGTTGTCGTACCCCGACAGATGGTTGAGCTCTTCCTCGACCAGGCTGCGTTCCCCGCCCACGGCGTACATGACCTGCAACGGGTGTCGCTCACCGTTGTTGGCGCCGGACACGTCGGCGATGAACGCGAAGAAGTCGTCGGCCTCGCGGTCCAGGCCCAGCGTGTAGAGGCCCCACAGCGCGAACGTGGAATCGCGCACCCACCCGTACCGGTAGTCCCAATTGCGTTCACCCTGGGGTGTCTCCGGCAGCGACGTGGTCGGGGCGGCCAGCAGCGCGCCGGTCGGAGAGTAGGTCAGACCTTTGAGGGTCAGCGCGCTGCGCTGCAGATAGGAACGCCACGGATGGTCAGGGAAGTCTCCGACATTGATCCACTGGCGCCAGCACTCGCTGGTCGTCCACATCTTGTCGGCGGCTTCTTCATAGGTCTGCGGGGCCGGATGCCCGGACCAGCTCAGCGCGACGAACACATTGTTGCCCTCACTCAGCCGTGTACGCGCGCGTGCTTCGCGGCCCTCCAGTCCGATGCGCAGGTTGGTGGTCAACCGCATCGTCGGGTGCGAATCCGGATTCTTGGCCGCGCGCGCGATTGCTTCGCCGTATGCCTGAGCGGAATACTCCCAGGTGGCGCTGACGCGGTGATAGTCGAATGACGGCTCGCAGCTCATCATCAATTCCACGGTGCCGCTCACGCACCGCACGGTGCGCAGCAGAATGTGCTCGGCGTCCCAGTCCATCGGCGTTCGGCGATGAGTGCGAGACCGGGTTTCGAGGTCATGCCACGAGCCCATCACCAGCGCATCCCGCACTATCACCCAGCCGGTGTGCGTCTGCCAGGTCGTCTCCAGGATCAGGCTGCCAGGCAGGTAGCGCCGCGCCGCGGGCACCGACACACCGTAGGGCCCCAGTCGGAAGTGTCCCGCGCCCCGGTCCAAGATCGCCCCGAAGACGCTGGGGGAGTCGGGCCGCGGCACACACAGCCATTCCACCGAGCCCGCCGACGAGATCAGGCAGGTGTTCTCGCAGTCGGAAAGGAAGGCATAGTCGGCAATGGGCGGGAACGGGTTGCGCATCGCGCCGCCGGTGTGAGCCTGCGGCTGGGAATCCAAAGCGAAGTGTGATTCGCCA
>CAXMSM010000483.1:0-10947 GCA_964195655.1 uncultured Gammaproteobacteria bacterium
TGACCACGTCGGTGGTCGATCCGGTCGTAGTTTGTGCGACGACGTTGCGAGTTTTCTCCACGCGGACACCGGCATTCATCTTGATCGACACCGGCGCACCCTGCTGTCCGCGCAACTGTGCGCCAACCACCTTCGTGACGCTTATGACCGGAACCTTCACCTCGGTGGCCGCCCCCAGGGTCCCGCCCATCTGGTCACCGTCCTGGTTGTTCGCGACGATCAGCGCCACCGCACCTCGTTCGGCGGCGACCGCCTGCTTCGCGCCGAACGGGCATGAACCGCGATCGACCAACACGACCGCGCCCTCGACCGGCAGACCGTCGTAGTCGCTCGCCGTGCACCCAGGTGTGTCTTCCGCCGGCGCCGGCACCAGAGAGCCGGTCACAACATCGGCACCCTCAGGACCCGCAGCCTCTGTTCCGATGGTGTACTCCAGCGGTTTGGCGGGCACGGTTTCGCCCGCAACCGTCAACGACGGTTCATCCGCCCAGGGCAGGCGGACCTCGAACGACGGAGTTTCAACATCGAATCCCTTGTCCCGCAGGGCATTGGCCACATAGTCCACGCTTGCGGCGTACCCCTGGGTGCCAAGCGCGCGGTTACCGCCATGAATGTCGGCGATCTCCTGGAACTTGCCGAGGTGGGCCATCGTGGCATCCACCGTGACCTGCTGCCGAAGCATGTCGGCGAACTCGACCGCGGCCGCCGGGTTCGCAGCCGGTTGCGGCGAGGGACGAGTCATACGACCACAACCGCTCACACCCGCCGTGACGACCACCAGCACAGCCGTCACCGTCGCGACCGCCGAGGCGATGGGCGCCGCTCGTCGTATCCGTGTCACGCCACCACGTTAGCGTGACTCCAGATAGTCCAAGACCGCGTCGGCGGCCACACCCGGTTGTTCGATCTGCAGGAAGTGTCCAGCCGACGGAATGGTTCGCGCCCGGCTGCCCGGTGGCAGCACCGAAGTGATCTGTCCGGCGTACCCGGCCATCATCGCGCCATCCTGCGCTCCCTGCACGTGCAGGATCGGCACTCGCGGCAGCTCGAAACGCCACTTGTGCAGCTCAGCGTAGAGCGGCGCAGGACGCCCGGGACGGGCCAACGCGCGGTAATAGGCGACGGCCGCCCGGCGGTGGGTAGGACTCGGCAGCGCCGCCAATGCTGCCTCCAATTCAGCGAAGTCCAGCTCGGCGTCAGTCGGGTAACCGGGCGGCCCCCAGTCGCGCCACAGCCTCGGGATGATCCGGGGCAGCAACCGCTCTGGCAGCCCAGGTAACTGGAAGAACATGATGTACCAGCTGTTGCGCAGTTGCCGCGGCATCATCCGCAGTTGCCGACCGATCGGGCCACGTGTACGCAGGAGGGCACCGACCGGCGGCACCGCCATCGAGATGTGGACGGCAAACGGTGACTCTGGATACGCCGCGATGGCGGTGCTGGTGAGGGCGCCCCAGTCGTGGCCTATCAGCACCGCGTCGCGGGGCGCCCCGAGTTCCCGGTGCACGGCCAGCGCGTCGTACATCAGCGCGCCGATGTGATAGTCACCGTCGGCGGGAGGACCGGTCGGTGCGTATCCACGTGAGAAGGGTGCGACCACACGCATACCCCGCTCGGCGAGGATCGGCGCCATCTTGCGCCAGCCCCACGCACTGTCGGGGAAGCCGTGCAGGCACAGGACGAGCCGGCCATCGGAGGGACCCCAGGACAGCGCCGTAACGTCCAGGTGTGGGAGTTTCAGCACAAGGGTCTGCGGATCGGTCGAACTCGCATCAGTTGAACTAGGCATCACGGCGATTCAACACCACGGCAGCCATGACAGCCCGATTCGACCCGTAAGTCTTTGTCAAAACAGCCAATTCGGGCATGCCTACGACGACGTCCGCAAAGTGTCGACCACCATGCCTGCGACCGCGCGCATTCCCTCCGCGTTGGGGTGCAACGGTGCGGGCCGACGCGGCACCGGCCAGCCGAACCTGGTCGTCCAGGGCCGGCCCGACCAGGCATGGTGGCAGCGGCTGGCCTCCGCGGCACCCACCACACCACAGCCGGTTGCCGCTGCCGCCTCTGCGGTCAGCCGCTCCAGCTTCTCCGCGATCCGCCGGCCGAGCGCAACATCGGTGTCGCGCAGCGGAGGCGCCGGTGTGCCAGCAGGCGGCAGCAGAGTCAGGTAGTCGACGAACAGCACGGTCGCGCGAGGCGCACGCCGACGCAGTGTTCGTCCCACCTCCATGAGTGCTTCACCGACCTGCTCCAGCGCACGCTCCCGCGCGACCGCGTCGCGCAGCTCGCGCAGCCTGGCGCCGAGAAACGGGACCGATTGCGCGGGCCCGGGCAGTCCGGCAGCGAACAGCATGGGTACATATCCGACGTCGTTTCCGCCGATCGTCACTGTGACCAGCGTCTCGGTACCATCAAGCGCATCCACCTGCGGCGGCGTGCTTCGGCGGGCTTCGTGCAGGACGTGCGCGGTGGTCGCCCCCGAATACGTGACGTCGACGAGGTCGACCCCGAGCGATTCCGCGACGACGTGTGCGTAGTTGCGGGCGGACCTTCCGGCGGCCCGCGGCGATCCGGGTACGCGCGGCAGGATTCCGGGTCCAGCCGCCATCGAACTTCCCAGAGCGACGTAGCGTTTCGCGCTCATCACAGCCCCGGGCTGGAGGCCTGCGCCCAGAACCGTTTCGGAATGCGTCCCGCCCGGCGGGCCAGGTAACCGCCTCTGACCGCGGCGGCCATCGCTGCGGCCATCACCGCCGGATCAGCGGCACGGGTAACTGCGCTGGCCAGCAGCACGGCGTCGCAGCCCAGTTCCATCGCCAGCGCGGCATCACTGGCGGTACCGATACCTGCGTCGAGGATCACCGGTACACAAGCCTGTTCAACGATCATCTCGATGTTGTGCGGGTTGGCGATGCCCAGCCCGGTGCCGATCGGCGACCCGAGCGGCATGACCGCGGCGCAGCCGGTGGCTTCCAAACGGCGGGCCAGGACCGGATCATCGTTGGTGTAGGGCAGCACGATAAACCCATCGTCAACCAGTTGTTCTGCGGCCCTGATCAATTCCACAGCATCGGGCAGCAATGTCCGCTCATCGGCGATGACCTCGAGCTTGACCCAGTTCGTTTCCAGGGCATCGCGGGCCAACTGCGCGGTCATCACCGCCTCGGCCGCCCCGCGGCAGCCGGCTGTGTTCGGTAGAGGTGTGATGCCGATCCGCGCCAGCAGCTCGAGCACGCCGGTGCCACTTTCGACGTCGACCCGGCGCATTGCGACCGTGGTGAGCTCAGTCTCCGCGGCGATCAATGCCGCCTCCAGCACCGCGAGGTTGGCGGCTCCGCCGGTACCGAGGATCAATCTCGAGCCGAACTCCCGACCCGCGATAATCAACCTGTCTGTTGTCAAATCAACCACCCTGCACCGCCGTAACCACCTCGACTTTCACTCCGTCGGTGAGCGCGGTGTGCCATTGTGACCGGGGGATCACTGCCCAGTCGACCGCGACTGCGATCCCTTTCTCCGGGAATCCGAGCTTCGCCATCAGACCCGCGACAGTCATCCGGTCATCGACCTCCACGGCTTCGTCGTTGACGGTCACCTTCATCGGGCCGCCGCTCCTCTCAGATCGTCGGCCCCTCTGAAATCCTTGGCCCCGGGCAGCGGCGCCCCGCGGAGCTCGGCGGCGATCACCTCGGCGGTCCACGGGGCCAGCAGGAAACCCGATCGTCCGTGGCCCGTGGCCACGAGTGTGCGCTCGTCGAGTCTGCCGACAAGCGGGAGGTTGTCGGGGGTCATCGGCCGCAGACCGGCAGCACACTCAGCGAATTCGTACTCACCGAGCGCGGGCAACACCGCGCAGGCGTCGTCGAGAAGTTCGCGCACACCCGTCACCGCCGGAGCGGTGTCTCGGCCGTGTTCATACTGTGTCGCACCAACCACCACACCGTCCGTCCTAGGGACGAGATACACCTGTCGCCCGTGCACCCGCGCGCGGATGACGTGCTGCGGCACCGGCATACAGCCGCGGCGCCAACGTAGCCGAAGCACCTCACCCTTCACCGGACGGACCGGCAGCCCGGGCCATAGTGCAGGCGCGTCGATTCCGTTGGCGATC
The DNA here is from genome assembly GCA_964195655.1 of uncultured Gammaproteobacteria bacterium. Lineage (GTDB taxonomy): Bacteria > Actinomycetota > Actinomycetes > Mycobacteriales > Mycobacteriaceae > Mycobacterium. Next base: position 4,115 of record CAXMSM010000483.1, read on the forward strand.
ACAACAGTGTCAGCGTCGGCCTCTGCGAGGCCGCCCACCGGGGGTGCCCACTGGACACCGAGCCGTTCGCAGTGCGCGGCGAGCGCCTCGACGATCGCCCTGTTGTCCACCGCCAGCTCGGTCTCGGCAATGAAGCCATGCCGAATACTTTGGGCAAGAAGGGGTTCCACGTCATGAACGGCGTTGGTCAGCGTCACCGGATGACCCTGATCGGACAGCCACTGGCCGACGGTCTTGAGATCTGCGACGTCGGCCTGATCAACGGCGACGACCAATGACCCCCGGGCTGTCACGGCCTGGGCCGACAGCCCATCCAGGAATCCCTGATGCCACAGCTGAAGCGACGCGAGACCAAGCCGGAGCAGGCGCTCCTCGCCGGGCCAGCCCTCGCTGTGCGGCGCGAGCATCCCTCCAGCGACCCAGGAAGCACCGCGGTCGGCAGCGTTTCCTACGGCGGGCCGGTGCACCCGGACCGCCAAGCCGTCCTGGGCGGCCCGACGCGCGACGGAGAGCCCGATGACGCCGCCGCCGATGACGGCGAGATCCATTCCGGCCCTGCCCGTCCTCGGCACCTTCTGCTCCCTTCGCCGGCATGACCCGGGTTAACAGCCTACGTCGGCACCGGATTAGCGTTCGCGGTGTGAGTGACTCCGCACCGGGCGCCAGGCTGGCATCGGCGAAGCTGTACCTCTGCACCGACGCTCGCCGCGAGCGCGGTGACCTGGCAGAGTTCGCCGACGCAGCGCTGGCCGGCGGCGTCGACATCATCCAGCTGAGGGATAAGGGATCGCCCGGCGAGCAACAATTCGGCCCCCTGGAGGCCCGAGACGAGATATTTGCACTCGAGGTCCTAAGCGATGCGGCCCACCGCCACGGAGCATTGCTGGCCGTCAACGACCGCGCCGACATCGCGGTGGCCGCCGGCGCCGACGTGCTGCACCTCGGCCAAGACGACCTCCCGCTGCCGGTCGCGCGGGGAATCATCGGCGACAGGATCCTGGGCCGCTCCACCCACGATGTCGACCAGGTGAACGCCGCTGTTGCCCTGGGACCGAACAATCCGGACTACTTCTGTGTCGGACCGTGCTGGCCCACGCCCACCAAGCCGGGCCGGCTGGCACCGGGCCTCGAACTGGTAGAAGCCGCTCGCGCGATCGAGGACTCGACCGGAACTGATAAGCCCTGGTTCGCCATCGGCGGAATCAACGCCGCCCGGGTACCCGACATCGTCGCCGCCGGTGCACGTCGCATCGTGGTGGTGCGCGCGATCACTGCCGCCGACGATCCGAAGGCAGCAGCTGAGCAGCTGACCGAGCTGCTCAGCTCTCGCCGGTGACCCTCAGCGGTATCGACGCGGCGGCGCTGCGCAACCGCTCCCAGCTCGCGGCGAACCCCGGGTGCAGCGGCAACTCTGCCACCCCGTCCTCGTCAACCCAGCGCAATTCCGCGCTCTCACGGTTTGGGACAGTGTCCAGCAGTGCCTTGGCATCAGCGATGACGGTGGTGTAAGTCCAGCCGGACACGTCGGCGGTGACCAGCGTGGTGCGCACGGTCAGCTGATCGGCGGACAACCCGGCCTCCTCGTGCGCTTCGCGCACCGCGGCCTGCTCGGGTGTCTCGTGGCTGTCGCGGGCACCGCCGGGAAGTCCCCAGGTCCCGCCCTGATGGCTCCACGGCGCCCGATGCTGGAGCAGCACCACCGCCGATCCGTCCGCGCGACGCGCACGCAGCAGCAGCCCCGCTGCGCCGTGCCTGCCCCAATAGGCGGTCCCGTTTTCTGACACCACCCAGCCGTCACCATCCCCGCGCACATGTTCAGGATAGGGAACAGACACCGACACCGGGGAAGTCACCGCTCTGGAATCCACACCGGCGGGGTAGGTAGCTCTTAGACTTCTTTTATAGAGTGGGTCAGTCGGTAGGAGTCGGAGAAATCGATATCAAGATGAGGTCCGCGCAAACGTGACTGTGGAGTTGGCGCATCCCTCGACCGAACCCCTTGCGTCCCGGTCACCGACAACCCCCGCACGTCCGCGTTGGTCGTTCCTCTGGACAACGCCCGGCCGTATCTTGAGCATCGGTTTTGTCCTGGCTGCGCTGGTGGTCGCCAGTGCGTTCGCCACTTCAACGACGATCAACGACCGCCAGGAAGCGCTCACTACGGTCCTCGATCACAGCGAGCCGCTGTCCTTCGCCGCCGGACAGCTCTACACCACATTGTCTGTCGCCGACGCTGCTGCCACCACTGCATTCATTGCGGGGGCCGAACCCCGCGACGTGCGACAACGCTACGAGCAGGCGATCACCGACGCCGCAGTCGCGGCGACCCGGGCCTCAAGCGGACTGATCGATGAGCCACTGGTGCAGCTGCTCGGCCGGATCAACGCCAGGCTAGCCGTGTACACCGGGCTGATCGAGACCGCTCGGACCAACAACCGGGCCGGCAACCCGGTCGGTTCGTCGTACCTGTCCGAAGCGTCGTCACAGATGCAGCAGCTGATCCTGCCCGATGCGCAACGGCTTTATGAGGAGGTCTCGACGCGGGTCGATACCGAGACCACCGCCTCGACGCGGATTCCCACCCCGGTGATTGTGGTGGTGCTGTCGACGTTGCTGTTCGGGGTGTTCGCCAACCGATGGTTGGCCAAGCGCACCCGAAGACGGGTCAACATCGGATTCGTCTCCGGCGGTTTGGCAGTGCTGATCATGTTGATGTGGGTGGGCACGGCGTTGGTGATCTCGACCGTCGACAGCCGCAGCGCCAAGGACACGGCGGCCGAGTCGCTCAAAACGGTGACCAACCTGGCGATCACCGCCCAGCAGGCACGCGCCGACGAAACGCTGTCACTGATTCGCCGTGATGACGAGGACGCACGCAAGCAGTCCTATTACCAGCGGATCGACCTGATGCAGCAACAGCTGGCCCACTATCTCACCCAAGATGATGCGATCGACAAGACGGACCTCGCCGACGCCGAGCAGCTACTCGAACGATGGCGCGCCGCCGACGACCGGATCACCGCTTACATCGCGGTCGGTAACTACCAGGCCGCCACACAGGTCGCGCTGGGTGTAGGTCAGGATGACGCCACCCCCGCCTTCGACAAGCTAGACGAGGCGTTGACCAGGGGCATCGAGCAGAGTCGCAGCCAGTTGCGCAGCGACATCGTGAACGCCCGCCGGGTGCTCTCCGGTGCGACGGTCGGAGCCGCGGCGCTGAGTGTCGTAGCGGCCATCGCCGTGGCGTTGGGGATCTGGCCGAGACTGAGCGAGTACCGGTGATGAGCGCTTGCGCGAAGAACAGAGAACAGTGATGAGCGCTTGCGCGAAGAACAGAGAACGCTGATGAGCGCGAAAAGATGCGGCGCTGCACTCACGGCTGCGCTGCTGTTGCTGAGCGGGTGCGCGCAACCCGAACCGTTGGTACCCACCCCCAGCATCACGCTGGCCCCACCAACACCGGCAGGGCTGGACGAACTGCCGCCGGAGCCGGCACGGGCACCGCCGGCGGACGAGGATGACTGCGACCTGCAGGCAAGCCTTCGACCGTTCGAGACGAAGGAGGAGGCTGAGGCCGCAGTCGCCAACATCAAAGCGCGCGGCCGGCTGATCGTCGGGCTCAACATCGGCAGCAACCTGTTCAGCTTCCGCGACCCGATCACCGGCGAGATCACCGGCTTCGACGTCGACATCGCCGGCGAAATCGCTCGCGATATCTTCGGAACCCCGTCGCAGGTGGAGTATCGAATTCTGGCCTCGGAAGATCGGGTCGCGGCGTTAGAGAAGAACGAGGTCGACGTGGTGGTCAAGACGATGACCATCACCTGTGAGCGCAAGAAGTTGGTGAACTTCTCCACGGTGTACCTGACGGCCAACCAGCGGATCCTGATTCCGCGCGACTCGGCGATCGGCGGGCCGGCCGACCTGTCGGGCAAGCGCGTCTGCGTCGCGAAGGGCACCACCTCGCTCGCGCGAGTACAGGAAATCACCCCGCCCCCCATCATCGTCGGCGTAGTGACGTGGGCCGACTGTCTGGTCGCGTTGCAGCAGCGCCAGGTCGACGCCGTCAGCACCGACGACTCGATCCTGGCCGGTCTGGTTTCCCAGGATCCCTATCTGCGCATCGTGGGGCCATCGCTCAAAGCGGAGCCCTACGGAGTAGGCATAAATCTGAAGAACACTGGTTTGGTGCGGTTCGTCAACGGGACGCTGGAACGCATCCGTCAGGACGGCACCTGGAACACGTTGTACCGCAAATGGTTGACGGTGTTGGGGCCCGCCCCATCCCCACCGGTTGCGAGGTATTCGGACTGATGGCCGAATACCACAACGCCCCAGAAGACCTAGAGGACCCGGGAACTCAGCCCGCGAGTTACTCCGCCCTTGCCGACGATTCGATATCGACGATGCGCCCGATGTCCACCCAGGCGGTGTTCCGCCCCAATTTCGACGATGACTACAGCGACTCGCAGCAGACCAACGACACCGAACCGCAGGAGCACTCGACGGCGTTGACTCGCACGATGTCTCCGACCCGGCGACTCGGGGGCGGTTTGGTGGAGATCCCGCGGGTACCCGAGGTGGACCCGCTAGCCGCGCTGATGACCGACCCGGTCGTTGCGGAGTCGAAGCGGTTCTGCTGGAACTGTGGGCGGCCAGTCAGCCGATCATCGCACGGGGAGCGCGCGCCGTCAGAGGGTTGGTGCCCGCACTGCGGCAGCGCGTATTCCTTTCTGCCGCAACTGTCCGACGGTGACATCGTCGCCGACCAGTACGAGATCAAGGGCTGCGTCGCGCATGGCGGTCTGGGTTGGGTATATCTGGCGCTCGACAAGAACGTCAACGATCGGCCGGTGGTGCTCAAGGGTCTGGTGCATTCCGGTGACGCCGAGGCCCAGGCGATCGCGATGGCCGAGCGCCAGTTCCTCGCCGAAGTGACCGATCCAGGGATCGTCAAGATCTTCAACTTTGTTGAACATGACGACAGGCACGGCAACCCCGTCGGCTACATCGTCATGGAGTACTTCGGCGGCTCGTCACTCAAGCAGGCCACCCGTCGAAAAGGGGCAAAGGACGCGCGACTTCCGGTGTCCGAAGCCATCGGCTTCATGCTCGAAATCCTTCCCGCGCTGGGCTATCTGCACTCCAATGGACTGATCTACAACGATCTCAAGCCCGAGAACATCATGGTCACCGAGGACCAGCTGAAGCTCATCGACCTCGGCGCCGTCTCTACGGTCAAATCGTTCGGAAACCTCTACGGCACTCCCGGCTATCAGGCTCCCGAGATTGTGGGCACCGGCCCCACCATCGCCAGCGATATTTACACGGTGGGCCGCACCCTGGCGGCGCTGACATTGCACATGCGCACCCGCAACGGCCGCTACGTGGACGGGCTGCCCGAGGGCGATCCGGTGCTGGCTGAGTACGACTCGTTCAGCCGACTGCTACGACGCGCGATAGATCCCGACCCTCGGCAGCGATTCCAGAGCGCCGAGGAGATGACCAGCCAGCTGATGGGTGTGCTACGTGAGGTCGTGGCGCAGGACACCATGGTTCCACGCCCCGGTCTGTCGACAGCATTCAGCCGTTCGCGATCGACATTCGGGACCGACCTCCACGTGGCGCACACCGATGTCTATCTAGACGGTCGGGTCCATTCGGAGAAACTCACCGCCCACGAGATCGTCAAGGCGCTCCAGGTACCGCTGGTGGACCCGAGCGATGTCGGCGCAACCGTGCTGTCCGCGATAGTGCTGAGTCAGCCTGTGCAGACACTGGATTCGTTGCGCGCCGCGCGTCATGGAACGCTAGATTCTGAAGGCGTCGACCTGAGTCAATCTATTGAACTTCCGCTGATGGAGGTGCGCGCATTGCTGGACCTCGGCGACGTCACCAAAGCCACCCGCAGGCTCGACGACCTCGCCGACCGGTTCGGCCGGCCTTGGCGGCTGATCTGGTTCCGTGCCGTCTCCGAGTTGCTCACCGCGGACTACGATTCGGCGAGAAAACACTTCACCGAGGTGCTCAATACCCTTCCCGGCGAGCTGGCACCCAAACTTGCGCTCGCGGCCACCTCTGAACTCGCCGGAGACGCCGATGAGCGCAAGTTCTACAACACCGTGTGGTCCACCGACCGCGGCATCATCTCGGCAAGCTTCGGCCTTGCCCGTGCCCAGTCAGCAGCGGACGAGCGTGACGCAGCGGTTCGCACGCTCGACGAAGTGCCAGCCACATCAAGGCATTTCACGACTGCACGTCTTACGAGCGCGGTTACCCTACTGTCTGGTCGGTCGACCAGCGAGGTCACCGAGCAGCACATCCGCAATGCCGCCCGCCGAGTAGAGGCACTGCCCGACACCGAGCCGCGGGTGCTGCAACTCCGGGCTCTGGTGCTCGGCACCGCCATGGACTGGCTAGCGGACAACACCGCCAGCACAAACCACATCTTGGGCTTTCCGTTCACCGAACACGGCCTGCAGCTCGGCGTAGAGGCCTCGCTGCGCAACCTCGCCAGGGTCGCGCCCACCCAGGCACACCGCTACGCGCTCATCGATCTGGCCAACAGCGTCCGACCCATGTCCACGTTCTGAGTTCAGCCGGCAAGTACCTGCGTACACGCCTGAGCGATCGCAAGCTCCTCGTTGGTGGGAATGACCAGCACCATCGTCGGTGAACTGTCAGCGGAGATGCGTCTAGCGGCCCCAGCCGGACTCTCATTGAGATGTTCATCGAGTTCGATACCGAACGCCGCCAGCCCTGAGAGAGCATCACGGCGCACCGCGGCGTCGTTCTCCCCGACGCCCGCCGTGAACGTGATGACGTCGGCCGTG
>CAXMSM010000484.1:0-3962 GCA_964195655.1 uncultured Gammaproteobacteria bacterium
ATATGAAGAACGCCATGGCCGTCGCTGAGGGCCAGTATGCCTGGCTGAGTCAGCACATCGGCGAGATGGACGACCTAGCCACCCTGTCCGCGTTCGATTCCGCAACGAGTCACCTCAGCGCGCTGACGAGTGTGCAGCCCGAGATCTTGGTCACCGATGCTCATCCGGGGTACCACTCGACCTCGTGGGCGCGCCGCAACGCCCGAAGTCGGCCGGTCCGACCGGTGCAACACCAACATGCGCACATCGCCGCCGTGATGACCGAACACGGCTTGGACGGGTCCGAACCGGTGCTCGGATTCGCCTTTGACGGCACGGGTTACGGTCCCGACGGTGCAGTCTGGGGTGGTGAGGTCCTGCTCGCCGATTACAAGGGCTTCCAGCGGATGGCCCATCTGAAGTACGTTCCGATGCCGGGAGGTGACGTCAGTGTGCTCCGGCCCTACCGAATGGCCATGGCGCACCTGTGGGCGGCGGGGATGCCATGGGTTGACGGCCTGCCACCGGTCCACGCTTGCCCGATAGACGAGCGCGGCGTCCTGCTGCATCAACTCGAGACCGGGCTGGGTTGTGTGTCCACTTCCAGCATGGGTCGACTGTTCGACGCCGTATCCGCACTGGCAGGTGTCCGCCAGGTGGTGGACTACGAAGCGCAGGCGGCGATCGAGTTGGAGGGGTTGTCCCGCGCTGCCGACCCCGGCGTAGTGCGATATCGCTTCCAGTCCGACTTCACTGTCGGCCCGCCGGCGCTGATCGATCCCGCGCCACTGCTGCGCGCCGTCGTCGACGACGTGCGCAACGGCGTGCCAGCGGGCGTGATCGGCGCGCGGTTCCACGCCGCGGTCGCCCAGTTGATCGTTGATCTCGCCGCCGAGTACGCGACAGACACCAACACGATCGCGCTGTCCGGTGGCGTGTTCCAGAACCCGCTGCTGGTTCGACATTCGTTGACCGCGTTGAAAAACAACGGTTTCACGGTCATTACTCATCATCGGGTACCACCCAACGACGGCGGTATCGCCCTAGGTCAACTCATGGTCGGAAACTTAGGATAGTAGGACGAAAGATTAGGATAGTAGGACGAAAGAAAGGACTGCTCATGTGTCTGGCGGTACCGGGGAAGATTCTGCGGATGCAAGAACGTGACGGCACTCTGATGTCCGTCGTCGACTTCGGCGGGGTCCAGAAGGATGTCTGCCTGCAGTACATACCGGACGCCCGGGTGGGCGAATACGTGGTGGTGCATGTCGGTTTCGCGATTCAGCGTCTCGACGAGGAGTCGGCGATTCAGACACTGGCCGAATTCGAGCGACTCGGGGTACTCGAGGAGGAGTTCGGTAACGGGTTCGAATTGGCCGCTCGCCAGGCAGGCATGGCTAATCCTGAGGTGGCTGTCACAACCAACGGAAGCCCCGAGGTGACGCGATGAAGTATCTGGACGAGTTCAGCGATCCCGAACTGGCGGGCAAGCTGATCGATCAAATCCGGGCGGCTACCACCAGGCCCTGGGCCATTATGGAAGTCTGTGGTGGACAAACACACTCGATCATCCGGCACGGTATCGACCAGCTGTTGCCCGACGAGATCGAGATGATCCACGGACCCGGGTGCCCGGTGTGCGTGACACCGTTGGAGATCATCGATAAGGCGCTGAAGATCGCGGCACAGCCTGACGTCATCTTCTGCTCATTCGGTGACATGCTGCGCGTCTCGGGCAGTGCCAAGGATCTGTTCCGGATCAAGAGCGAGGGCGGCGACGTCCGGGTAGTGTATTCGCCGCTGGATGCGCTCACCATCGCCAAGGACAATCCCGACAAGCAAGTGGTGTTCTTCGGAATCGGATTCGAGACCACCGCACCCGCCAACGCGATGACGGTGTACCAGGCCAAACGGCTTGACATAAAGAACTTTTCCCTGTTGGTGTCCCATGTGCTCGTCCCGCCGGCCATCGCCGCAATCATGGAATCGCCCACCTGCCGGGTGCAGGCCTTCCTGGCGGCCGGCCACGTCTGCGCTGTGATGGGAACCGGTGAGTATCCGTCACTGTGCGACAAGTACGACATCCCGATCGTGGTCACCGGATTCGAACCGCTGGATATCCTCGAAGGGATCCGGCGGACCGTGCTGCAACTCGAATCGGGCCGTCACGAGATGGAGAACGCCTACCAACGGGCAGTTCGCGACGAGGGAAACGCCCCGGCCATAGCGATGCTGATGGATGTGTTCGAGGTGACCGACCGGTCCTGGCGCGGTATCGGGATGATCCCCTCGAGCGGCTGGCGGCTGTCGGACAAGTACCGCGACTACGACGCGGAGCACAGGTTCTCCGTGTCCGATATCCGCACCGAAGAATCCGCAGTGTGCCGTTCCGGAGAAGTGTTGCAGGGCTTGATCAAACCGCACGAATGCTCGGCGTTCGGCACGTTGTGCACGCCCCGCCACCCACTGGGCGCCACCATGGTCTCCTCCGAGGGCGCCTGCGCCGCCTACTACCTGTACCGGCGAGTGGAGGCAACGCATGTCTGAGACACCCCCCCGCACGGCGGACACCTCGGTCACGTCGGCCGCTGTCGATATGGAGGCCTGGGTGTGTCCCGCGCCGCTGCGCGACGCGCCCAACATCCTGATGGGGCACGGCGGCGGCGGGGCGATGTCCGCCGAGCTCATCGAGCACCTATTCCTGCCAGGCTTCGGTTCGGCCGCCGAAACCGGGATGGGCGATTCGGCGGTACTGCAGGTCGGCGCCGAAAGGTTGGCCTTCTCAACCGACTCCTACGTGGTCAAGCCGCTGTTCTTCCCCGGCGGCAGCATCGGAGATCTGGCGGTCAACGGCACGGTCAACGACTTGGCTATGGCCGGTGCGCAACCGATCGCGCTGTCCACCGCCTTCATCCTCGAGGAGGGCACTTCACTGGCCGAACTTTCCCGCGTCGCGCAGGCCGTCGGCGCTGCGGCGTTGGCCGCCGGGGTGAAGTTGGTGACCGGTGACACCAAGGTGGTGGACTCCGGCCATGGTGACGGCGTGTACATCAACACCACGGGCATCGGTCTAGTGGACAAACGTGCCGACATTCGCCCGCAGCGCGCCCGCACCGGAGATGCAGTGATCGTCAGCGGTGACATCGGTGTGCACGGAGTGGCGGTGATGAGTTGCCGCGAAGGCCTTCGGTTCGCCACCACCGTCGCAAGCGACAGCGCGCCACTGCATGGACTGGTCGCAGCGATGATCGAAACAGGGGCAGATATTCATGCGCTGCGAGACCCCACCAGGGGCGGAGTCGGGGCCACCCTGAATGAGATCGCCAAAGCCGCCGGTGTCGGAATCATGCTCAATGAGAGCTCTCTTCCGGTTCCCGGTGATGTCCGCGATGCCTGCGGGCTACTGGGACTCGACCCGCTCTACGTCGCCAACGAAGGAAAGTTGATCGCCTTCGTCGCTCCCGAGGACGCCGACCGGGTGCTCGCCGCCATGCACGCCCACCCTCACGCCGGACGCGCTGCGGTGATCGGCAGGTGCGTCAGCGAACACCCCGGGATGGTGGTGGCACGCACGGCGCTCGGCGGCACTCGAGTAGTGGCTCTGCCTATCGGCGAACAACTTCCACGGATCTGCTGAATACCCACCGAAAGTCGCGGCCTGTTCGCTCGGTTATTCCCCCAACGAGCTGGGTTACTGCGGCCCGGCCTGCGTCGCCGCCGGGTAGTTGGCGGCCCACTCCAAGGACGGCTTCGAGACTCCTTCGCGGGGCAGGTCACCGGGTTGCCTACCGTGTACCGAAGATGATGGCGTTTAACCGATGTCGCGACGGCGGAAGCCGGCGAACGCGACGGCAGTGAACACGACCAAGGCCACCCCGACCCCGGCAAGGCCGGTCCAGTTGGGCGCCGGGACGGTGACGTCGGGGACGTGGTGCAGTGGGCTGATCGACAGTGCCCATTCGGGCAGTTTGAAGGTCGGCCCA
>CAXMSM010000485.1:0-4850 GCA_964195655.1 uncultured Gammaproteobacteria bacterium
GCTATCCGATTGAAAGACGATGCCGCCGCGGAAATGGCCATGCGGGCGATCATCGAGCAGGCTACCGTGGCCGAGGGTGCACCGGGCACCCCTCGGACGCACAGCACATAGCCGTAGTCGAGAAATCAGTGGCGCGCGCTATTGGTCGACGCGTGGCAGGCCGCCGGGGGCGCTTCCGCCACATCGAGCGAGGGGTTCCGCTCGAAGAACCCGAATGGCTTCAGCCAGAACGACACCACGTCGACCGGCATCACCGGCCAGTCCTCGGGCCTGGTGATGTGATGAATCCCAAACACGTACCACAGCACAACGTCGGTGTTCTCCCGATGAGTAGACGCGAGAATGCGCTCCGGGATGTGGCCGGGTACGTACTCCCCCATCACCTCCGGCACCGACGCCTCGCCTGTGGCGAACGGCCCGTCGTCCTCGATCCGCAACAGCTCCATCGTGTTCAGGTCGATGATGCAGTGCAGCCCGCTGAGCATTCGGGCGTAGGGGTTGGCTCCGGGCTTATCCTTGACCCAACTATCGGACCAGCCGATCCTGCGGTCGCGGAACTCTGGGGGTGCCACGGCGTCGCCGTAGGTCCAGGTGTCGAAGAACACTAGATCCAAGTCGGTGATTCCGCGATTAGCTACCGCGGCAATCACATCGGGATGTAGCCGCAACACTTGATCGCACTCCAGGAATTCGCCGACGGTGAAATTCGACTGGACGCCGGGAATGTGCTCGAACGCCTCGACGCGATCGTCGGACAGCGATACCACGCTCTTGTAGGTGGCGTTGTCGATCCCGTTGAAGCAAATGGCCTCTGCTCGGCGAGGCGGTGGTGGTCCGCCGTCCTCGAACGCAGCCAACTCCGCCTTGGAGGGTTCGATCATTTCTATCGACGCATAGCGCCATCCCAAATCGGTCGGGGACGTGGGCGCCACGCGTACGCGGTACTCACGATGCAGTATCGCAGCGACCGATCGGAATTCATCGGCGCCGAGCGGGTCGAGAGGGTAGTCGACGAGCTGCGAATCACTAGGCTGAAACACGCGCTAACGGAATCATATCCCGTGCTGCACAGCACTGCGATTCCGCAATTTCGACGGGCATCACCGAGAGGAAAGGGAGAACCCGGCCCACGCTAGTCGTCGCTCGGCGTGCGGGTCGAACTCAACGCGGCGCCGCCGATCCAGAACCAAGACCGCACGGTCGCTGCTGGTGTACTGCGGCCAGTCCGCGCCCGGGACCCCGCAGTCGGCGAAGGCCAGCCAGCGAGCCTGGACGTCGTCGCTGACCTTGCGCGCCGCACGCGAATCCACGCCCGCGGTGAGCAGCATCCCGAGTCGGGACCGGTAGAGATCGAACACTGCGAACAGCTCGGTTGCGTGAGTGGCACCCATCCCGGCCAACTGCAGCGCCCGGGTCGCGAAGTCGTACCGGTACACATGGGTCGGCGCATGCCTGCTGTGCGCCTGGGCAATCTGCCACACCGCCGAGCCGAAGACGAAGTCGGCACCCACTCGGACACACGCCGCGGCATCCGGGTAGCCCGGATATGCAGAGGTAATCCGGTCACGGTCAGCGGGATCGACGTGGTGCAGCAACCGCTCGATGGCCGATTGCGTGGTCGGCAGCAGCTTGAGGAAGCGGGTGAACAGCTGGCCTTCGTCGGCGTTGGTGCCCACGATCAGCTGCACGGGATGTGCTTTTCCGCTGCGCATCGCGTCGACCGGATCCAGTGGCAGGTAGTCAGTTCCGTACGTGGGTCCGACTGCGAAAGCGCCAAGCATGTCCTTCTGGCCCTCGACGATGAGCCGCTCGAGAGCGTTCACCAGATCAGCGGGCCGAGCTGCCAGAAGTGCTTGTGCAGCATCTTTTTCGCTCACCGCGAGCTGCGCGGCAAACCTAGCGGCGTAGTCGGCGGCGATGTCGGAGCTGCGGACCATGCCATTCGGAGGGCTCTCTGAGATTGCTTGAGTGAAAAGCCCTTTGGCGTCCGGAGTGGCCAGCAGCGTGGCTACGGCGTGGCCACCGGCGCTCTCGCCGAAAATCGTCACATTGTCTGGATTGCCGCCGAAGACCCCGATGTTGTCTCGGACCCAGCGCAGCGCCATCACGAGGTCCCGTAGGAACAAGTTGTCGTCGATGGTGATGTCGGCCGTGGACAGCGAGGAGATTTCCAGGCACCCCAGGGCGCCGAGCCGGTAATTCACCGAGACGTAGACGCAGCCTTTTCGCGCCAGCGAAGCACCGTCATAGATCGGTGTCGCTGAGCTTCCCAGCATGTACCCGCCGCCGTGGATGAACACCATCACCGGTAGTGGTTCCCGCGCCGGTTCCCCGGTCTGCCCCCGGGTCTGATTGGCGGGAGTGACGACGTTGAGCGTCAGACAGTCTTCGCTCATCTGCTGGTACTTCCCGAGCGCGACGAGCGTGTACATGCGCTTCTGGGGTGCGCAATGGCCGAACCCATGGCAGTGCCGGACTCCCGGCCAGGGCTGTACCGGCTGTGGCGCGCGATAGCGCCACCGGCCTACCGGCGGGCTGGCGTACGGAATCGACCGCCACCGATTCACTCCGTCATGGGTGAAGCCCTCGACCGTGCCCGAAGCGATCTTCACCCGGACGGTTCGCTCGTGCATCCCCCTGACGGTAACGAACTCCTGTCCGCCTCGCCTGGCCAAGCAATGCGTGTCGGGCCGCTAGCCTGGCTGGATGCGGACTATGGGCCTGATAGCGGTTACGGCACTGGTGGCGGCCTGTTCTCAGTCGGTGGGCGGCGAGGCTGACCCCTCGCGTTCATCACTGCCGACACCGCCGAGCAGCACATCGACCAACACGGGGGCCTCACCGAGCGCGGGAGCCACTGGCCCACCACCAGGCGAGAGCACGCCGATCGAGGACGTGATTGCGTGGATCGAAGCGGGCACTCCTGCCGATGCGGGCGCTTATCACGAGGCCTACCTCGACGGCGTCACCACTCGACTCGGCGACGACATCGCGTTCACCGCTCCCTCCGGGGCGCCTAACGAGACCACGCAGTGCATCACCGATGGGATGTACAACGACGGCACGCTGTCGTGCCTACTAGCGCTGAATTCCCCCGCGCCGCGGCCGGCGGACGCTGAGGGGGTATGGAAGCCGGGGTGGGTCGACTTTTCCGGGACGGCCGTACAGATCGGATCCCTGCACGGAGATCCCGGCCCGTTCGTCAACGGCGTCGGACCACAACTGGCCGAGGGCCAGTCATTGGCGTTCGGCGATAATCGATGCCGCAGCGGCCCGACAGGCCTGTTCTGTGTGAATTACGCCCACCGGTCGGCAGTACGGATCAATGCCGACGGCGTGGCGCCGTTCGGTTGCCTGCAGTCGGTGACCCCACCACCGCAGACGGGGGCGATGTTCAGCTGCTGAGCGCGGGCGTTGCGCGCGAAGCAAATCGCCGACGCGCGCTACCGCCAGCCGTCGGCTGCCCTGGCCACCTGCGTCAGCGCATCGCACAGCTCACGAAGTTCGGCGCGGTCGGACCCTTCGTCAAGAGCAGTAGCCATATCCTCGGCGGCGCACCTGACCTGATACACCCGATCGGACAGTTCAACGGCTTCATCGGCGGTAAGCACCACCGAATCGGACGGGACCGAGCTGCCTTTGATCTGAGCGCGCTGCTCGTAGGCGCGCTGTCGGCAGGATTGCCTGCAGTACTGCCGTCGTCTCCCCAGCCCACTGTCGGCGACTTCACGGCCGCACCACCGACAGCTCTGGGGACGCGTCCGGACAGCAATGTGGGACGCTCGAGACGTCACAGAAGTCACGAGACCGACTGTAAACCGCGGGCGGCACCGATCCCGGTATCATCAGGGGTCGCGTCGGGAACTCTAACGGGGGATCTCTGCGTTGACAGCCCGGACGAATTTCGCTTATTGAGGAGTTGACCATGGCTGATCGTGTTTTGAGAGGCAGCCGCCTCGGAGCCGTGAGCTACGAGACGGACCGCAACCACGACTTGGCGCCGCGTCAGGTCGCCCGCTACCGCACCGACAACGGCGAGGAGTTCGACGTCCCTTTCGCCGACGACGCCGAAATCCCCGGCGCCTGGCAGTGCCGCAACGGCCTCGAAGGCACCCTGATCGAGGGTGATGCCCCGGAGCCGAAGAAGGGCAAGCCGCCGCGTACCCATTGGGACATGCTGCTGGAGCGTCGCTCTGTCGAGGAACTCGACGAGTTGCTCAAGGAGCGCCTTGACATCATCAAGACCCGCCGCAGGGGCGGCTGACCCCGCTCAGCACGCCTTCCCGCGGGCGCGGTCGATGCGGGCGCGCATTCCCCATTGGGCGACCTTGACGATCGCCTCCCGGATGGTAGATCCATCCATTTTGGATACGCCGTGTTCACGTTCGGTGAAGGTGATGGGCACCTCGACAACGGTGAATCCTGCGTTGATGGAGCGCCAGGTCAGGTCCACCTGGAATCCGTAGCCCTTCGAATCGACAGCGGCCAGATCAATCTTCTCCAACACCACACGACGGTAGGCGCGGTAGCCCGCGGTGATGTCATGAATATCGGCGCCGAGGAGAATGCGCGAATACCCGTTTGCGGTGCGCGAGAGTACGAGCCGGCGCCGGGGCCAGTTACGCACTTCGCCGCCGGCCACATACCGTGAACCGATCACCAGGTCGGCGCCCGCATCGATCGCATTGAGCAGGCGGTGGAGTTCCTCAGGTGCGTGGCTGCCGTCTGCGTCCATCTCGACAAGGACGGAGTACGGACGGCTCAGACCCCACGCGAAACCCGCAAGGTAAGCCGCGCCGAGACCATCCTTGGAGGCTCGGTGCATGACGTGGACGCGGTCCGGGTCAGCG
>CAXMSM010000486.1:0-9703 GCA_964195655.1 uncultured Gammaproteobacteria bacterium
CGGAATCTCGGGCAGATTGAGGCGCTCTTCGGGGATGTCAGGCGGGGGGACCGGCGGCTGGCCGTTGATCATCAGCGGACCCTTGGCGCTGTTCAGCAGCGTCGACCACCCGCCGTTGCCCAGTGTCGAGCCGATACTGCACGACACCTGATGGCTGCCCGCAGCCCAACTCGGGAGTGAAACAGTGCTGTAGATCAGCGTCAGTGTGGTGTTCCGCAGCTGGATCGGAGCTAGGTAGGCATCCGTCATCCGGGTGCACGTGTCCTTGATGAAAGCGTCCTGCTCCGGTTCGGGGGGAAGCCCGGCTGGGAACTTCTCGGCGAGATTCACCGCACCCGTCACCTCCATGGCGTGCGGCGCAGCGCAGTCGACCGGGATGTCGGTGGGTTGGTTGGTGGCCGGGTCGATTCCCAGGCAGGTGCCCGCCGACCACACTTTGGACTGGTCGATCTCGGCAACCTTGCCTGTGAAGGTCAACTGCTGATTGTTGGCGCCTGGCAGTTGCAGACCACACAGCATCCTGCGCTCGCCCGACTGCTTCCAAGCCTTGTCGCCAGACCACAACATGCTGACCGTGAATTGGCTGTTGGGATCGAAGCGCGCACCCAGGTAGCGCTTCACGGCCGCCGAACACTGCTCCTGGCTGATCTGCTGAATTCGCGTTGCGGACGGAGGTGCGGCGTCGGGCCCGTACTCGCTGCCCGGGAAGGTGCGCATGTCCACCGACTCGGCGACCTCGAACCTGTGCTCTTCGGTGCAGTCGACGATCTCGGCTGCGTCGGGCGTGCGGTCCGGCCAATTGAGGCAGTCGCCGCTCTTGGCATGATCGAAGGTGTCGTTACCGCGGGGGCCCAGCGAGATTGCGTTGGCGGTGCCATCGCCGGTCAGGTCCGACTGGGGAAGTGCGGTGATCAACCCGGCAATCAGCAGACCGCCGAGCGCGGTGAGGAGGAGCGCGCGGCGCGTCGACTCAGCACGGAGGCTGCGCCGCCACACTGTTGTGGCCGACGCCGAGCCTCCCCGCGATTGGTCCTGCGTGGGTTCGGGTGCCTGCGACATCTGCTCCATTGTGACAGGCATTTCAGGCGCTGTGACAAATGATGCAGTTGTGATGTCCTGGGTTGTGCTGGCCGGATCCGCTACCCCGTAATGTCTTGCCCGTGATCGACCTGAAGGTGCTGCGAGAAAACCCTGATGTGGTGCGTGCATCGCAACAGGCCCGCGGTGAGGATCCTTGCCTAGTCGACGCGCTCGCCGAGGCAGACGTCGCGAGACGAACGGCCATTTCCGCCGCCGACAATCTCCGCGCCGAACAGAAGGCCGCCAGTAAACTGGTCGGCAGGGCCACACCCGACGAGCGGCCCGATCTGCTGGCCGCGGCCAAGGAGCTGGCCGAACGGGTCAAGGCGGCTGAATCGGCTCAGTCTGACGCTGAGAACTCCTACACCGCAGCGCATATGGCGATCTCGAATATCATCGTCAGCGGCGTACCCGCGGGTGGAGAAGACGACTTCATCGTGCTGGACACCGTGGGTGAGGTGCCCGTCATCGACGATCCCAAGGATCACCTCGAGCTGGGCGAGTCGTTGGGGCTGATCGACATGGAACGCGGGGCGAAGGTAGCCGGGTCCCGATTCCACTTCCTCACTGGCGTAGGGGCGCTGCTGCAGCTTGGACTGTTCCAGCTGGCGGTGCGCGTTGCTGTGGAGAACGGGTTCACGTTGATCATTCCGCCGGTGCTGGTTCGGCCCGAGGTGATGGCGGGCACCGGCTTCCTGGGTGCCCATGCCGATGAGGTGTATCGGATCGAGGGCGAGGACCTTTACCTGGTCGGAACCTCGGAGGTGCCGATGGCCGGCTTCCACGCCGACGAGATTCTCGACTTGACGCAGGGACCGAAGCGATACGCCGGTTGGTCGTCGTGTTTCCGCCGTGAGGCCGGTAGCTATGGCAAGGACACCCGGGGCATCATCCGCGTGCACCAGTTCGACAAGGTCGAGGGGTTTGTCTATTGCAGGCCGCAGGATGCAGAGGCCGAACACGAGAAGTTACTTGGTTGGCAGCGCGAGATGCTCGCCCACATCGAGGTGCCGTACCGGGTGATCGACGTCGCCGCTGGTGACCTCGGGTCCTCGGCGGCACGCAAGTTCGACTGCGAGGCATGGGTGCCGACGCAGCACACCTACCGTGAGCTGACCTCGACGTCGAACTGCACGACATTTCAGGCTCGGCGCCTATCGGTGCGCTACCGCGACGAGAATGGAAAGCCGCAGACGGCCGCGACGCTGAACGGCACTTTGGCCACTACCCGCTGGTTGGTGGCGATTCTGGAGAATCATCAGCAGCCTGACGGGAGTGTGCGCGTACCAAAGGCGCTGGTGCCCTACATCGGAACGTCGGTGATCGAACCCGAGAGGAAAACATGACCGAACTGGACATGCTGCACCTAGACGACGCCGAGTTGCGGACGTGGTTCGGATTCGGCGTGGCAGGCAACTTCGCCGGTCATCTGGAGCAGGCGGGTGAGGCCGCCGACTTCGCGAACGTGAGCTCCCAGGGAAGCGCACCAAAGGGGATTTTTCCGTGGTACGCGCCGGGTTACGAGACCTTCCGCGGCGAGTTCCCGCTGTCTTGCGACGCCATCAAGCTGCCCGAGAGGCCCGATCCTGCCGGTACCCCGTGGAACCTCCAGATCGAGCCCGAGGTCGGGCTCGCCTGCGAGGTCAAATGGGCGGGTGACACCGTGGCTTCGCTGCAGCCCTTTGCCTTGGGAGCCTTCAACGATTGTTCGATCAGACGGCCGAACGCGGCCAAGATCAGCGACAAGAAAAACTGGGGTCCAGCGTCGAAAGGCGTGGCGCGGAGGTTCTTCGACATCGGCGACCTTACGCCCGACGGTCCCACCGCCACGCTGCGACTGGTCTGCCACCTGCGCACCGCCGACGGTCAGGAACACGAGTACGGCGTCGATAGTCCACTGCTGGGGTACTCCTACTACGGTGAGGTCCTGCTGGACTGGATCGTTGACCGCCTGGCGAACCAAAAGGGCTCCCCGGCAACGCCATTGGAGGACGTTGGTGCGTTGATGGTCGCGAGCGGACACCCGACGAAACTGCTCATCGGTATCGGCGCGACCAGGTACACCCCGTTGGGGGAGTCGACGTACCTACAGTCCGGCGACCAAGCCGTCGTGCGCGTGTATGACACCGCAAGCGATGCGCACTCCGAATTGCGGCAGACGGTTTCGGGTTAGGGCATGACCGGATCGGTGGCGCAGCTTTGGCGTTTCCCAATCAAGTCGATGGGCGGCACTTGCGTTGACGAACTTCGCATAGACAGCCGCGGCGTGCATGCCGACCGATTGTGGGCGGTCCGCGACCTCGAGAACAACACCACCGTATCGGCGCGAAGGGCGCCCGCGTTGCTGGGATGCGCGGCCCGCTACGCGATTGATCCAGGTCCGGAGGCAGGTCCGGGCAGCGCGCCAGAAGTGATCGTGACCATGCCCGATGGTCGAGAACTCTCCAGCGCCGGAACTGAACTCGACCGTTCCCTGTCGGAGTTGCTCGGGCGCGAGGCGCAGTTGACCGCACTACCGCCGCTTGACGACACCAGCTTGCACCGGTTGTCGGTCAGGCAGAGTCGCGCCAACTATTCTCCGAGCGTGGTCCGCGGTGACTTCGGGTTGTCCAGCTCGGAAACGCTTCCAGACACGTCGGTCTTCTCGACCAAGCAGGTGTTGACCCTGGCTCGGTATGCCACGCCGCCGGGAACTTTCGTGGATTTGAGCCCGGTGCATGTACTGAGTACAAACAGTCTGGCGACCCTGTCCACTGGTGTGGACACCGGTGATGTCCCCTACGACGTTCGCCGGTTCCGGCCCAATGTGCTGGTTACTCTCGACGAAACAGTCGGCGGCTATCCGGAGGACGGTTGGGTCGGTGGCGATGTCGAGTTCGGCTCGGTGGCACTGCGGATCACCAACCCGACCATCAGATGTGTGGTGCCTACTCGTCCGCAACCCGGACTCGGACTGGACCGCGCGCTGACCCGCAGGTTGGCCGAGTGTCATCAGCGGTTCCTCGGCGTCTACGCCGAGGTTGCCGCTGCCGGGGTGGTGCGGGTCGGGGATGCGGTGCGGGTACACGAGCCGACGCGGCCGGGCGCGATCCGTCGCGCGACTGCGGCAGCAGGCAGGACGATGATGCGTCAGGTCCAGCGCGCGCTGGAGTCCACCGTCCTGCGGGAGTGATGTGAGTCCTACGGGAGTGACGGCTGTCCTGCGGGAGTGATGGCCTCTTATCGGGATTGCTCCAGCAGTTCCTCGAGGAGTTCGATGAACTGTTCCGGTTGCGCGGGTGTACACGCCGGATCCGGGTAGGTCCCGGGCACATCGAGGGTGACCAGCGTCGACTTCAGCGGCCTGTGCACATCCAGCGGTAGCCAGCGTCTGAAATCCGAACTGCCCCACAGGCGGAACCGCTGCATGAACAGCCCGAGTGAACTGACGCGGTAGCCGCGGATGTCGCGCAGTCGGATGATCTTGGATGTTCCCGACGGAAAGTGGTAGCGCCGCAGGGTGAGCGCCTCCTGATCCAGCTGGATCAGGCCATCATCGTAGAAGCGGGGCGCGGCGCTCATAGTTTGGCGGACCGTAGTTCGTGGCCCTTGGCGGTCAGGCACTTGCCGTTCTGCAGATTCCACTGCCAGCCGTGCAGGTTGCACGTCAGCGTGGCGTCTTCCACCACGCCGAACTTCGACAGGTCAGCTTTAAGATGAGGGCAGCGACGCTGAATTTCCCAGCCGTCCAGCGTGATCGATGCGGAATCGTCGTGTGTCTCGGCGAACCAGCCGTCGGCGTAGGCGATCCGCTCGTCGGTCAAGCATTTGAAGAACGTGTACAGGAACTCGTTGTAGCCTCCGACCCGCCAGGCCCTGAACCGGGTGGACAGGAAGATCGTGTTCACCCAGTCGGGCTCCTGATCGCGAATAACCGTGCGCACCAGCTCGGATGGGATCGCGAAGCCGTAGCGAAAGCTTTCATCCGGAATCGCTTCGCGCACCGCACGTTTAGGAAAGTCGAGGACCACGGTTTCTTGATGGTCCCCCTGCCCGATGCGTAGCTCGACCGGGTAGCCGATGCCGTCGCAGATCTGATCGCTGGCGAGCATGATCGGTTCGAACAGCACTCGCAGAGGCTCCAGCAACGGCTCCCCGGTGCTGGCTGCCCAGGCGGCCTTCTCGGCGGCGAGTACCGGTGCCATCCGGTCGGCGTAGGTGGCGATGTAGTCGGCCTTACCGGTGGTGAAGATCGCCCGCAGATCGTCTTCGGGAAGCGGCTGGGCGAGCGAATTGAGTTGCGAACCAGTGAAGTCAGCGGTTGATCCGGGAATCATCAGCAGACCGCCGTGGTGGCCGTGAGTCTGCATCTGGTCGAGAAAGACCATTTGGTCGGGGAAGATGTTGGCCGGATCGGCGTGGTCGTCGTTGAGGTCTCGAAGCTCGTCATCGAGGAAGCAGGGCGGCCCCGCCGATGGGATCACCCAGGTCGCGCCCACCTGTGCGATGTACTGCCGGCAACGATCCATTCCGCGCTGACGCTTCTGGATTCCGAACGTGTCTTTGGCGCGGGCAGGCATGTCGTAGACCATCGGGTACCAGATCGCCCCCGAGTACTGCAGCATGTGCACGTCGATCTGACCGAAATCGGCGTGGAGGACGTCAAGGTCCACGGGGCGCGCGTCGTTCATGTTGAACAGGTTGGTGACGCCATCGGAAACGACCAGGCCCGAGTCGCCGATCGGGCCGTCGGCGGGCGCGCGCAGGGCGATGATCATCACGTCCAGGTCGCCCTTGGGTCCACTCAACCGGTGCTTGACCGAGTTGGTGGTTTCGAAGAATCGGTGGAATCCTAACTTCTCTAATTCGCGCTGCAGATCGGGCACCGGGTAGTCCGGCAGCAGGACGACGGCGTCCTTGTTGACGTGTTGCCGCAGGTTCTGCGGGTCGAAATGGTCCTTGTGCAGGTGAGAGACGTAGAGGTAGTCGACGTCGCCGAGGGTCGCCCAGTCCAGCCCGCTGTTGTCGGGGAAAGGGAACCACGAGGCGAAGTACGCCGGGTTAACCCACGGGTCGCACAAGATGCTCCCGGCCTTGGTGTCGATGCGGAACCCGGCGTGTCCGATGCTCGTGACCTGCACTTATATCCCTCTGTATCCGGTTCTGGACTGTCTTGCCCCCTCCTGCAGTTTAACCAGGCGAGGCGGGTGCCTCGTTCCGGCGAGCCCGGCGATCCCGGCAAGCACTGCCAGCACCGGTCTGAGCGGAGCGCTCATGCCCTACCCCTTCTTTTTCTAGGACCGGTCGGCTGTTTCTAGGTCCGCCAGCGCACTACGCTGGCGGCTGTGGAACCGGTATACGGCACAGTCATCCAGCTCGCCCGACTGGCGTGGCGGGTACAGGGCCTGAAGTTCACCATCACTGGGTTGGAAAACCTGCCGCGCACCGGCGGGGCAGTGGTCGCGATCAACCACACCAGCTACTTCGACTTCACATTCGCTGGTTTGCCGGCCCATAAGCAGCACCTCGGGCGCAAGGTGCGTTTCATGGCCAAAAAAGAGGTGTTCGACCACAAGATGACCGGCCCGATCATGCGCAAGCTGCGCCACATCGAGGTCGACAGGCACAGTGGCGCGGCCTCCTTCGATGAGGCATGCCGCATGCTCAAGGAAGGCGAGCTGGTCGGGGTCTATCCAGAGGCCACGATCAGTCGCAGCTTCGAGATCAAGACGTTCAAGTCGGGGGCCGCGCGCATGGCGATCGATGCCGGTGTCCCGATCGTGCCGCACATCGTGTGGGGAGCCCAGCGCATTTGGACCAAGGGGCATCCGAAGAAGCTGGGACGTCCGAAGGTCCCCATTTCGATTGCGGTGGGCAAGCCCATCGAGCCGACACTGCCCGCCGTCGAACTGACCGCGTTGCTGCATTCGCGCATGCAACATCTGCTCGAACAGGTGCAGGACGGCTATGGTGCGCATCCGCCCGGTGAGTTCTGGGTGCCCCAGCGACTGGGGGGTGGCGCGCCGACCCTGGCAGAGGCCAACCGGATGGATGCCGAGGAATCCGCCGAGAAAGCCGCGCGCCGCGCTGGAACAACTGGGTCGGACAACGGATCCGCTGAGGCGCCGGGGTAAGGGGTATGGAACCGGTTTTCCGGACGCTCGAAATCGCCAAAGCGCCGATCGCCGTATCGATCGGCGCGGCCATCGCGCCGACGCCTGTCGAGGCCAAGAACCTCGATGAGGCGGAATTGGCCGAGCGGGCGCGTCGGCGAGCCGATCGCAAATGACGGCACCTGGGTGGGGACAACGTCATTTGCAGGGAAATGGTGAGAAGCCGGCGTTGGTCGCCACCGATGTTGACGGCACTCTCCTCGACGATGACGAGAAGATCAGCCCCAGGACCAAGGCCGCCGTGCGCGCTGCCGTCGACGACGGAGCCCAGTTCGTGCTCGCCAGCGGTCGCCCGCCGCGATGGATCAAACCCGTCGTCGAACAGTTGGGGTTTGCCCCGATGGCGGTGTGCGCCAATGGGGCGGTGGTCTATGACCCGTTGACGGACCGGATTGTCTCGGCACGCACGCTTTCGGCCGATGTTCTGGGTGAGCTCGCCGAGATCGCAACCCGGGTGATCCCCGGGGCCGGCTTGGCTGTCGAGCGGGTGGGCCGCAGCGCTCACGACGCAGCCACCCCGCAGTTCGTCAGCTCGCCGGGCTACGAGCATGCGTGGCTCAATCCTGACAACACCGAGGTATCGGCGGAAGACCTGCTCAGCGCACCCGCGATCAAGTTACTGATCCGCAAGGCGGGTGCGAGCAGCGCTGACTTGGCCGCTGGACTGGCCAAACACGTCGGGATCCTGGGCGACATCACCTACTCCACCAATGACGGTCTGGTCGAGGTCATGCCACTCGGAGTGAGCAAGGCCACCGGTGTCGAGGAGTTGACCCGTACCCACGGAATCTCCGCCGCAGACGTGGTCACGTTTGGAGACATGCCCAACGACGTGCCGATGCTGAGCTGGGCGGGTCGGGGCGTGGCGATGGGCAATGCGCATCCCGATGCGTTGGCCGCCGCCGACGAGGTGACGGCCACCAACGTCAAGGACGGTGTGGCGCGCGTGCTCGAGCGTTGGTGGCTGTAGGAGTGCGGTAGGGCGGGCCGACAACGGTCAGACGGGGTTGATCGGTGGGGTGAACCGTTCTAGTTGAATTGGGGCGAGATCGGCTGGTGCCGTCGGGAGTTCGACGGGGATGCCGTCGAACACGCGGGTCACCCTGCCCGTCCCCCGGTCGAAGTTGAGGGTTCCGTGCTGAAAGTTCTGCACGATCCACAATGGCGCGGAAATCTCGGCGCTGGTCGGGAGGCCGAGTGCGCCCCGTTCGAACCCTAGTGCGCCCCAAGCCTTGTAGAGCTCGCCGGTGACCGGCTTGGCTCCGCTTTCGGGAGACCAATACATCGCTCCCCTTTCGAAAGTGACATAGCGCGCCGATCCCTGGCCCGAGGATTCAGGTGAGGTGGGTCTTCCCAGATAGCTGTTCATGCCACCCAGCGCTGCCCATCGCGTAAAGATCGCCCCGCCTCGCAGCGATTCGGCCAACTGCTCGGGGCCCGGCGGATCGTTAAACCGAGCGGCGATGTCGCGGATCTGGCCCATCAACGCATAGGCGGCGTCGCCCGGGCACTCGGTGTTGCCGACGTCGCGGTGTGTGAAGATCGTCGGCAGCTGCGGTGATGCGCCGAACGGGAACTTGGTGAACGAGCCGCCTGCCGACGGTAGGACTGCGACACCCTTGGGATCGACCCGGGACTGGCCCAGCACCCAGCCCAGCAGCCTCGCGGTGGTGCGTAATTGAATCGGTGTGGGGGGTACCGCCTCGAAGTTGCCGAGCATCGCGACACCCCAGGTGTCGTGGTTGAAGCCCCCGGTGTGCGCACCTTCGACGGGGCGGGTCATGCCGCCGGCGCGGCCCTCGAATACCTGTCCGTACTTGTCCACCATCGCGTTGTAGGCGATGTCGCACCAGCCCAGCGTGCGGGTGTGGTACTCGTAGATCGATCTGACGATGCCCGCTGAGTCTCCGGGCGTGTAGTCGTTGCTACCTGCCGTGTGGTGCACAACTCCCGCTTGAATTCGGTTGTCGTACCGAGGTTCCCCGCAGCGCATCCCCTCGTCGGCACCCCACTGTGCGCGGTTGATGATGCGCGGCGGTTGCCCGGGAGGAGCGGCGGCGTTCGGCAGCGGCAGCAGGTCGGCCGGAGTCTCCGGTGGACTGATCAGCACCGCGGTGATGTTCTGTCCGAACGGCTGTTCCACGTTGGCAGGCAGGTAGCCCAACGCCGGCCCGGCACTGTCTGCGCTCGCGGGCTCCGGGGTCGCGGGACCGGTGGTCGCTGCATCGGCGGGGCGGGTGACGGCGATCTGCACGGTGGTGGTTTGTCCGACGAAGACAGGCACGGTCCCTCGTAAACCCCGCCCCGGCAGGTCGGCGCCGACGCCCTCGAGTTGTTCGGCGTCGTACCAGGGCCCCCAGGACCCGTCGTCTGTCTTGGCGCGAACCCGGGCGGTGGTGCTGGTGAGGTCGTCAGACGTCAGGGCGACGATCGAGAACGGCGTCGCCTGATGGATCTCGCGGATCGACTCG
>CAXMSM010000487.1:0-5822 GCA_964195655.1 uncultured Gammaproteobacteria bacterium
CAACAGCGACGTTCTCATCGGAAACCATCACGGTCGGCCCGCCCGAGGTTGATATTCCCGGCAGGCGCGCACGGGTCAACGGCGCCGATGTAGACCTGACCAAGCGCGAGTTCGACCTGCTGGCCGTGCTGGCCGAGCACAAGACCGCCGTGTTGTCCCGCGCGCAGCTACTCGAACTGGTGTGGGGTTACGACTTCGCCGCCGACACCAACGTCGTCGACGTGTTCATCGGCTACCTCCGGCGCAAACTCGAGGCCAATGGTGCGCCACGGCTGCTGCACACCGTTCGCGGCGTGGGATTCGTCCTCAGGCAGCAGTAGGTCCCAGCTGAGGGCTACTTGGTGGCCAGCAGGTCGATGACGAAGATGAGCGTTTTGCCGGAGAGACGGTGCCCGCCGCCGGATGGGCCATAGGCGTGGGCGGGCGGGATCGTCAGCTTACGCCGGCCACCGACATTCATACCGGGGATGCCGTCCTGCCAGCCCTGGATCAGACCCCGCAGCGGAAACTCGATTGACTCGCCACGGTTCCAAGAGCTGTCGAACTCCTCACCGGTGTCGTACTCAACACCGACATAGTGCACCTCAACGTTGGCGCCGGGGACGGCTTCAGGGCCATCTCCGACCACGATGTCCTCGACCACCAGTTCGGTCGGAGCAGGGCCGTTGGGGAAGTCGATCTCAGGTTTGCTATTCACCGCCTACACCGTAGTCGGACGGGCCGGAGCCGCTACTACGAACCTCTGGGCTGATCGCTCATTGCGAGCCCGCCGGCGGGCACGACACCGACATGTAGGCCTTCGGAGCGGCGACTGTATTGATATTCGTGACGACACACTGCCAAAGCGGCACGACGTTGGGAGCACCATTAACCCAGTTGATCGTCACTTGGTAGCCCTGGCGTTGGAGTTCTGCCCTAGTATTGGTGGGCGACTCAGAGCCGGCGATTGGCGGGGGGCCGACGGTTGGCTCAGCGGCGGTGGCCGGCGCGAGGGCGACCGATGCGACGGACGCCACAGCAACCAGCAGTGGGCCAAGGTGCAGCGTCTTCAGCGACAAGCTCTTGAGCGACATGACAACCCTCCTCAGCCGCCTAACTCCCCACACTGAGCAGTCGCGGCCGTGGGCAAAGTATCCCATTCCTGCCATGAACTAGTTGCCGGTTCCAATACATACCGCGCTCTCATGGCTGTTCCGGCGGCGGAGGCCCAGACAAGGGCAGCGGCTCCACAGGGGCCGGCTCCAAGGGGGACGCATTGTCGAGCAACGGTTTACCCACCTGCTCCAGTGGCATCTGGCCGAGCAGCCCACCTTTCAAACCACCTTCACGATAGGTGCCATAGAGGCGCTTGAGGTAGTCGATGCGACCACTGGTGGCGTTCTCCTGCCCCGGCTCAACCCCGAAAATCTCACCCTCACCGGGAGCGGACGGCGTCAAATTCTGCGGAAGCAGGTACTGATTGTTCAGAGCGTCCAACGGCGGCGCCGCAGCAGGGCCGCCGGGCGGGGACGGCACCGGAGCCTGCGCCAGCAAATACTCGTCCGCAGTCCGGCCGGACAAGTCAGGCGGGGCCGGC
Organism: uncultured Gammaproteobacteria bacterium; assembly: GCA_964195655.1. GTDB lineage: Bacteria > Actinomycetota > Actinomycetes > Mycobacteriales > Mycobacteriaceae > Mycobacterium. The sequence continues at coordinate 1,577 of CAXMSM010000487.1, forward strand.
AAACCCCCGATACTCACGGGAGCCCCGTGCTGCGCCAACGGAAATAGAATGGATGCGGGCGGTGGTGGTCCCGGCGGTGCGACTGGGGCGGGCGGCGTGATCGGGCCCGGCGCCGGGGCCGGACTATCGATGGGCGGAGGCGGGTCGGCCAAGGCGGTTCCAGCAGTTGCCGGAACTGCGACACCCCAGAACACACCTATGAAAAGGGCAGCGCCTCGCACGATGACCCGCGCGCGGCTGCGGCTGCGGCTATCCATGATCGCGACTATCCATGATCGCAGCCTCCCCCGCGCATTCAGACAGCCTTGGTAGCGCCGTAATAGGCGACGATGTCGTTGGCGTTATTCGTAGAACTGGTCAACACCGCGTAGGACCGCATGAATGACTGCCCGATGCAACCATCGATCTTGATATGGGAATCTTTGATCGTGACCCGCGGATCGGTACCGGAGAACACCTTGTGAACCAATTGAACGTTGATGACCTGACCAGGCTGGGGGTAGACCTCAACCCCGGCGGTGAGCGGAAAGCGCGTGCCGATATCAAAGTCGAAGCCCAAATCGGTTCTGGCACCCGCCGAACCAATAAGCTTCACGACGTTCAGCGTGATGCCGCAGCCGATCTGATAGCCGACCTCGAGCGTTCCCCCATCGAGTTCAGTTGTACCCGAACCCTTCACGCTGCCGGTGAAAGTACCGGCGACCACATATTCGCGCGAGGACAACGCAGTGGTCAACGGGGCGACCGCTACCTGATACTCGTCTTTGCCGGCAACCGTCAACTCCCAGCCGTCGGGTGTCTCGACGATTCCCGGTTCTTCCGACGGCACGGATCCGTCCGGTGGCGGCGGAGCGGCATTCGCCACTGACGCCGTGTCGGGATCCGGGTCAGGCTGAGCGAAAACGCACGGCGCGGCACCGACCGCGAGCAGCATGCCGATAGCGGTCAGAACAGCCAGCCGACGTGACACACGGCGGTGCCTCCGCGCTACAGCCGACACCCGTTCACACCGCCTTGATTTCACCGACATAGGTGACGACATCATCGGTGTCGGCAGTGGAACTCGTCAACGTCGCATACGACTGCAAGAAAGACTCTCCGACGCAATTGTCAACCTTGACCCGAAGTCCGGTGATAGTGATCCGGACCTCATCGCCGGTGAAGTTCTTTTGGCCGACCGGTAGGACCTCCACAATTCCGGGTCGGAGATTGACCTTTACCTCGCCGCGAACCCCGAACCCCTGAACCAACGGGTTGATAACCGTTTCCGTGCCGGCCTCCGCAATCATTTCGACGGGTCCACCGACAATCCCGCAGCCGATCCGGTAGCCAGCTACCAGCGACCCGCCGGTGAGCTCGGTGGTGCCGCCGCCCGTCACCGACCCGGTGAACGTGCCACCTACCAAATATTCGCGCGAGGACAGCGCCGTCGTGAGGGGGGCCACCGCCTCCTGGGTCTCGTCCTTTGCCCCCACGATCAACTCCCAGCCATCAGGGGTTTCCAAAGAACTGGACGCTCCCGACGGCACCGATGCGTCGGGGGGCACCGCTTCATCGGGGGGTGTCGCGGCTGGCGGTATTCCCGGCATTCCGGGGTCGGCGAGCGGTTCCGCGCCGTGCACGTCGTCCGCGGGGGTCGGCTGAGCGATCGCGGGCGCCGTCGCCAATACCGCCGTTGCCAACATCGCGTGCACAGCGAGAGCTGCTGCGGCGGGGGCAAGACGACTTAGCATGTGCGAGGGCCCTTCATAACCCGGTCCGACGCTTCCCAGGATGGCGGATTCGGATGTCGGAGCGGCAAGGATTCCACACTGACTTTCCCGTGGCGTAGCTTGCTACACATGGCAGTCGAACGTCAAGAATCGCGGGGTTTGCCCAGTCCGCAAGTATTGACTGGTCCGCGACGTTTGACCATTGGCCATTCGGCATTGGATTTCGGTCCACCTCCGCGAGCCCTTCCGCTTCGATGGTCGCGTGGTCCCACAGCCGACACATCCCGGACAATCGGGCCAGAAGTCAGGTGCAGGCGCGGGTGACGTTGCCATTCTCCTGGCCGCGGCTTCCGGCGTGCGCGACGGCAACGATCGCATTCGCTATCGGTTTAGCTCCGCTACCGCCCGCCTACGCCGACAACGCAGGCAGCCCCGCAGCGGCGGCGGCCTGCGCCGATTTCGGCCGGGCACTCGACCTCGCGGCGGCCAACTACTCGAACTTCGCGAATGCGCTCGCAATCGGAGAAATCGATCCGAACTATGCAGACCCGATAGTGCGCACCAGCAACGTCACCGGCAGGACGGCACTGCGGCTCGCGGCGGCAGACGCACTCAGCGCGTCGCTCACACCGGACCTGCAACCCGAGATCGCAAATCCCATGCGGTCGTGGTCCTACAGTTCGACAAAGCTCCTCCTCCTCATGGGTACGCGCGCGAACGTCGACCGGATCAACAACGCTGCGACCCAACTGAACGAAGATGCCTACAGCGCGCGGATGGCTTGCGCCCAGGCCGGCACACCCGCCTGATTCCCCGACGCGTCCAATGATCTCGTGAAAGACGCCCAATTCGACGCGGTCATCGTCGGCGGCGGGCACAACGGCCTGGTTGCCGCCGGTTATCTGGCGCGGGCCGGACAACGGGTACTGCTGCTGGAGCGCCTGGACCAGGTCGGCGGCGCTGCGGTCTCGGCGCATGCGTTCGACGGCGTCGAGGCACGGCTGTCGCGCTACTCGTATCTGGTCAGCCTGCTGCCGACGCGAATCCTCGGGGACCTCGACGCGCGCATTCAGCTGGTGCGGCGTCGCTATTCGTCCTACACCCCCGATCCCGCCTCTGCCGGACGCACCGGCCTACTGATCGGGCCGCAGAGCACTTTCGGCGCCGTCGGCGCGGCGGCCGATGAGCAGGGTTTCGCCGACTTCTACCGGCGGTGCCGGCTGGTCACCGAGCCGCTGTGGGCAACGCTGACCGAACCGTTGCGTAGCCGGACGGAGGCGCGCCAGCACGTGAGCAGCCGCAGCGCCGAAGCTGACGCTGCGTGGGAGGCGCTGATCTGCCGTCCGATCGGCCACATGATCACCGAGGCGGTGCGCAGCGACCTCGTCCGCGGCGTGATGGTTACCGATGCGCTGATCGGTACGTTCGCGCGCGCCGACGCTGACTCGTTGACGCAGAACATGTGCTTCCTGTACCACCTCCTCGGTGGCGGCACCGGCGACTGGGACGTTCCGGTCGGCGGAATGGGTGCGGTCAGCAAGGCCCTGGCCGTTGCCGCAGCCGGTCATGGTGCCGAAGTCACCACCGGCGCGGATGTCTACGCGATCACACCCGACGGCGACGTGCGCTACCGATGTGGCGAAGAGGACCGCACCGTTCACGCCGGCGTGGTGCTGGCGAATGTGACACCCGCGGTACTGGCCCGGTTGACCGGTAGCCCAGATCCAGGTCTGACCCCGGGCGCCCAGGTGAAGGTCAACCTCATGCTCCGGCGCCTACCGCGCCTTCGGGACGACACCGTCACGCCGGAGCAGGCATTCGGCGGAACCTTCCACATCAACGAGAGCTACCGCCAACTCGACACCGCCTTCGAGCGAGCCGAGTCCGGCGGTGTACCCGATCCGCTTCCCTGTGAGGTGTACTGCCACTCATTGGCCGACCCCACCATCCTGTCGGAGAGGTTGCGCAACTCCGGTGCTCACACGTTGACGGTGTTCGGCCTGCATACTCCACACCGGTTGGCGGCAAGGGACCCCGATCGGATGCGAGGCCAGCTGACCTCGGCGGTGCTGAACTCGCTGAATTCGGTTCTTGCCGAGCCTATTCAAGATGTCCTGATGCAGGATTCGGCCGGCAAATTGTGCATCGAGACCAAGACGACCGCTGATCTCGAGGACGCGCTTGCGATGACTGCCGGCAACATCTTCCACGGAGCGCTGGTCTGGCCATTCGCTGAGGATGACGAGCCACTGGATACCCCCGCGCGCCGCTGGGGTGTGGAGACCATGCATGATCGGATCCTGTTGTGCGGCTCAGGTTCTCGTCGTGGCGGCGCGGTATCCGGTATCGGCGGGCACAACGCCGCGATGGCGGTACTGGAGAGCTAGCGGGCACTCCCGCTTCCGTCTTGCTGCCCGGCGATCAGCGGCGCGAGCCGTTCGGCTGAGCGGAGTCCGCGCTGTGACGTCGAGTAGAAACCCAGCGCGAAGATCAGCACCCCCACCGCGGCGAACAGCAGCCACAGATCGGAAGAG
>CAXMSM010000488.1:0-4591 GCA_964195655.1 uncultured Gammaproteobacteria bacterium
CGCTGTGTGCGCGTCGTGGCCACAGGCATGGGCGATGTTGGGCACCACCGACGCGTACGGCGTACCCGTCCGATCGGCCATCGGCAGCGCATCCATGTCGGCCCGCAGTGCGACCCGCGGGCCGTGCTCGGGGCCGAAATCACATGTCAGACCAGTACCCCCCGGCAATATCGTGGGGTTGAGACCTGCGTCGGCCAGTCGCTCGGCGACGAACTGTGTGGTGGCGAACTCCTGGCACCCAGGCTCGGGGTGGGCGTGCAGGTGGCGGCGCCAGCCGACCAGATCGTCGGAGTGGGCGCTCAGCCACGCGTTGGCCGCCGCGGGCAGGCCGGTCATGCCGGTCATGACGCCCGCCTTTGCCACTGCTCGAGTACCCGGTCGCGCTCCACCGCATCTTCGGCCAGCGATACCACGGTGCGTGCCAGCATGATCGAGCCCTCGATCACCGCGGTGTCCGCACTCTCGCTCACCGCCGCGGCGGTGAACTCCGGTTGATGCAAGGACGCACCGCCGGCTTCGACGCCGACGATCGGGTGGATCCCCGGCATCACATGGGTCACGTTGCCCATATCCGTACTGCCCAGCGGCAGCAACGCTTCGACGTCTTCAGAAACCGGGGTACGACCGAAGCGCACCATCTCCGCCCGTAGTGCCGAGGACAGCCATCGATCGGGGCGCAACTCGGCATAGTCGGGCGCAGACTGGGCAACTACGTACTCACAGCCCGTGCCGACAGCTCCCGCGGCGAAGCATCCATCCATCCGGGATTGCAACTCGCGCAACGACTCTGAATTCGCGGCCCGCATCGTGTAGCGCAACTCGGCGTGCGCCGGGATTACGTTGGTCGCCTGACCACCGTCGGTCACTATGCCGTGCACCATCTGTCCAGGCGCCAGGTGCTGGCGCAGCAGCCCGATAGCCACCTGCGCGACCGTGACCGCGTCAGCGGCGTTGAGCCCGAGATGCGGAGCGACGGCGGCATGAGATTCCCGCCCTGTGTATTGGATCTCGGCCTCCGCCAGCGCCAGTGAGTGCGCGGCAGCGATATCGGCCGGCCCGGGATGCAGCATCACCGTCGCGGCGATGTCATCGAACACCCCAGCGCCGAGCATCAGCACCTTGCCCCCGCCGGCCTCCTCGGCGGGGGTGCCCAGCAGCACCACCGTCAGTCCGAGTTCGTCGGCGACCTCAGCCAGCGCCAGCGCGGTACCCACCGCCGATGAGGCGATGATGTTGTGCCCGCACGCGTGGCCGATCCCGGGCAGCGCGTCGTATTCGGCGCAGATCCCGATAACCAGCGGACCGCTGCCGTACTCGGCGCGAAACGCGGTGTCCAGGCCCGCCGGTGCCGGGGTGATCTCGAAACCCCGTTCGGCAACGAGCGCCTGGGTCTTGGCGCAGCTGCGGTGCTCGGCAAAAGCCAGTTCAGGCTCGGCGTGCAGAGAGTGAGACAGCTCGCGGAGATCGTTGCGGCGTCGGTTCACCGCGTCTTCGACGCATGAGGACGCGGCAGTGGGCATGGTGGAAGTATCTCACTGCTTGCAGCGAGAGCCGATGGGCGCCGAACTAAGCTACCGATCGTGGATAAACCGGCAGATCCGGCGGTCGAAGCTCAGCTGGCGGCGGCCGAAGCTCAACTGGCGGCGGCCGCCCTCGCCGAACGCACCGGCGTCGACACGCACGACGTCGCAGTCGTGCTCGGATCCGGATGGGCCCCGGCGGCGGCCCAACTCGGAGATGCGGTCGCGGTAGTTCCGATGGACGAACTTCCCGGCTTCACCCCGCCCAGCGCTCAAGGACATGGCGGCCAGGTGCGGTCGATGCGGATCGGCGCACATCGCGTCCTGGTGGTGCTGGGCAGAATTCACCCCTACGAAGGACATGACCTGCGCCACGTGGTGCATCCGGTGCGGACAGCCTGCGCGGCCGGCGTTCACACCGTGGTGCTGACCAACGCCGCGGGTGGCTTGCGCTCTGAGTACACGGTGGGCCAGCCCGTGCTGATCAGCGACCACCTCAACCTCACCGCGCGCTCGCCGCTGGTCGGCGCACAGTTCGTGGACCTGGTCGATGCGTATTCGCCTCGACTGCGAGCACTCGCACGCGAGATCGACCCGACGCTGGCCGACGGTGTCTATGCGGGCCTACCGGGCCCGCACTACGAGACGCCGGCCGAGATCCGCATGCTGCGCACATTGGGGGCCGACCTGGTCGGGATGTCGACGGTGCACGAGACAATCGCCGCGCGCGCGGAGGGCGCCCTGGTGTTGGGCGTCTCGCTGGTGACGAACCTGGCGGCCGGGATGACCGGTCAGCCACTCAGCCACGACGAGGTGCTCAAGGCGGGCAGTCAGTCGGCCACCCGGATGGGTTCCCTGCTCTCGGCAGTGATCGAGCGGCTCTGACCGTCAACCTCTTGCGGATCCGGCGCGCCAAGCGACCGCCGCGGTCTGTTTGCGCGCCGCATCCGCCTCTGATGGGGTGAAGCGATGAGAGAGCTCCCGGCCGCCGTGCAGGAGTGGCTGTCGCACGACCCTGATCCAGACTCCGCGGCCGATCTCGCGGCCTGCACCGATGACGAACTCGCCGACCGCTTCGCTCGGCCGCTGGCATTTGGCACCGCGGGACTGCGCGGGCCGCTGCGTGCCGGGCCCAACGGGATGAATCTCGCCGTGGTGCTGCGTACCACCTGGGCGGTCGCCAAGGTGCTGGCCGGCCGGTCACTCGGCGGGATGCACGTCGTGGTCGGCTACGACGCACGCCACCGTTCCGCGGAATTTGGTCGGGCTACAGCGGAAGTGTTTGCCGCCCAGGGGTTCTCCGTCACGCTGATGTTCGCCCCCGTCCCCACCCCGGCAGTCGCGTTCGCCGTCCGGAACTCCGGTGCCGCCGCGGGGGTGCAGATCACCGCGTCGCACAACCCGGCCTCGGACAACGGCTACAAGGTGTATTTCCTCGGCGGGTTGCCGATCGTGACACCCACCGACCGCGACATCGAGCGCGCCATCGCTGCGGCACCACCGGCCGACGAGATCCCGCGAACACCGGTCGCAGCGTCGGGCACCGACCAGGTACGTGGGTATGTCGAACACGCGGCTACCGTTCGCCACACCACCGGTTCCGTCCGCATAGCGCTGACGCCCATGCACGGGGTGGGCGGTGAGTTCGCTCTCGATGCGTTGGCGCTGGCCGGTTTCAGCGACGTGCACGTCGTGGACCGCCAGTTCACACCCGACCCGGACTTTCCGACCGTCACCTTCCCCAATCCGGAGGAACCGGGGGCCGTCGACGAACTTCTCGCCCTTGCCGCCGACGTCGGCGCGGAGATCGCCATCGCCCTGGACCCCGACGCCGACCGGTGCGCGGTCGGGGTTCCGACCCCGGCCGGCTGGCGGATGCTGACCGGCGACGAAACCGGTTGGCTACTAGGAGATTACATCCTCTCCCACTGCCAGGATGCGACGGCTGTGGTGGTGGCCAGCACCGTGGTGTCGTCGCGAATGTTGGCGAGCATCGCCGCCGACTACAGGGCCCGTCACGTCGAAACGCTCACCGGGTTCAAGTGGCTAGGCCGCGCGGATATGGATGTTCCAGACGTCCTGGGCGCGACGCTGGTGTATGCCTACGAGGAAGCGATCGGGCACTGCGTGGATCCTGCCGCTCTGCGCGACAAGGACGGCATCAGCGCTGCGGTGCTGCTGTGCGACCTCGTTGTCGCACTGCGCCAGCGCGGACGCACCGTGCTCGATGCACTCGACGACCTAGCCCGTCGCCACGGTGTGCACACAACCACAGCGGTCACCCGCCGCGTCGAGACATCCGAGGCGGCCGCAGCGGTGATGGCCCGGCTGCGTAGCGCTCCGCCGCAGCGCCTGGCCGGCTTCGTCGTCTCGGTGACTGACCTGGCGCCCCGGACCGACGCGCTCGTGTTCGCCGGCACCGACGAAACCACAGGCGCTGACGACACCACATCAGTGCGGGTAGTGACCCGCCCGTCCGGGACCGAGCCGAAGTTGAAGTCCTACATCGAGGTTCGTTGCGGCGGCGAATTAGCCGCCGCCCGCGACCGGGCGGCGAGCCTGCAGGACGTCGTCGCAGCGGCTGTGCGGCAGTGGGCCTGACGGCTAGCGCGGACCGAACTGGCGGTCCCCGGCGTCGCCGAGACCCGGAACAATGTACGCGATGTCATTGAGTCCGGAATCGATTGCGGCAGTGAACAGACGAACCCTGGGCGCCGCTTCCTCCAGCGCCGCAAGCCCCTCCGGGGCCGCGACAACGCAAACGACGGTGACATCGACGGCGTCGCGGGCGTAGAGCAGCTCAATGGTGTGCACCATCGAGCCTCCGGTCGCCAACATCGGGTCGAGCACGAGCACCGGCTGCCCGCTCAGGTCGTCGGGCAGTGACTCCAGATACGGTGTGGGCTGGTGTGTTTCTTCGTTGCGGGCCACCCCGACGAAACCGACCCGGGCCTCCGGAATGAGCGCTAGCGCCTGATCCACCATGCCCAGGCCGGCGCGCAGCACCGGAACCAGCAACGGCGGGTTGGCCAGCTGCGTCCCCGCGGTGTCGGCCAGCGGGGTGCGAATCG
>CAXMSM010000489.1:0-2980 GCA_964195655.1 uncultured Gammaproteobacteria bacterium
CAGCGCGTTGAGCACGGTTCCGCGTCCGCGTTCACTGGGCACGTCGTGTACCGCCCGCACACCGGGAACCGTGTTAACGAGCTTCGCCGCGTCGGCGACCGACAGCGTGAACGGCATCGGCGGCACCCGGTAGCGCAGGGATGTCCGAAATCCGCGCCGGGTCAGGGCCGCGAACCCCGACGGCGGCAGATCAAACATCATCTGGCCGCCGGGAAACCGCGCCGCGCATTCGGCGATCAGCGCCAGCGCTTCGTCAGGTTGCAGATACATCAGCAGACCTTCGGCGGTGATGAACACGCCGTGATCGGCGTTGACCTGGTCCATCCAGCTGAAGTCCAGCGCCGATTGCGCGCACATCTGGACCCGTTCGGAGGCGGGCAGGAGCTTGCGGCGCAGCTCGATCATTGGGGGCAGATCGACTGTGAGCCAGCGGAACTGGTGGCTGTCAACTGCACGGGAGGCCTCAGTTGGGTCACCGGCGTCGAGCCGGAAGAAACTCGTCTGCAGTCCCTCGGCGAGCGCGACGACGGTGGCCTTGGGATGGTCGACCAGATATCGGCGGGCATGCTTGTCGAAAACCAACGCGCGCAACGCCATATCCTGGCGTCGGCTGAATCCGAACTTGGCGAAGTCGTATTCGATGGATTCGACGAGTTGGATCGCCATCGGATCGTCGAGAATGGAGTCGGGCCGCTTGGCCTCCATCGCACGGACCTGCAGCGTCATCAGGGCCGTCTCGGACACCCCGGTCAGGTCAGCGGTGTGTTTTCCGGTCATCTGATTCCCATCTGGATCCATGTCCCGCTGCGCTAGCCGCGTAGGACTTTGTCGATTGTGCGCAGGTTGCGCGTGGTGGTCGAAGACTTGTAACGCTTCTTGCCCATCGTCTTGCCCATGGTGGCGTCGAGAGTCGAAGAGCGCGGCACCTGCCAGTAGATCACTTCGCTACCGGCTTTGATCTTTTCGCCGACTCCGGGTTGCTCGGCGAGTTCTGTGGGTGGATCGTGCCATCTGCTCGATCCTCTCAGACCGGAAGTAGTCGTAGGCTGGTGGCATGACACGCGATGTGTTCGACGACAAGCTGCTGGCAGTGATCGCCGGAAACTCGCTGGGCGTGCTGGCCACGCTCAAGCGGGACGGCAGACCGCAACTGTCCAACGTGGCCTATCACTTCGATCCTCGCGCGCTGAGGATCTCGGTGTCGATCACCGAGACCAGGGCAAAAACCCGCAATCTGCGCCGCGACCCCCGCGCCGCGGTGCATGTCAGTTCTGATGACGGTTGGGCCTACGCGGTGGCCGAAGGCGATGCAGTCCTGACCCCGCCGGCCGCCGACCCGAGCGACGTGACGGTGGAGGGATTGATTGCGCTGTACCGTGAGATCTCGGGCGAGCACCCGGACTGGGACGACTACCGCAGGGCGATGGTCGACGACCGGCGGGTCTTGATGACATTGCCCATCTCGCACGTCTATGGCATGCCGCCGGGACGACGGTGAGCGGCTACGCTTAAGCCATGGCATCCAAGGAGTCGGCGGAGTCTTCAGAGTCTTCAGAGGACGACACCAAGCGCAAGTTCCGGGAGGCGCTTGAGCGCAAGAAGGCCAAGTCGGCCGCCGGTTCGGCGCATACGGATGGTGGGGACAAACAGCCACGGACCCACGGCCCCGTCGAGAACCGTCGCGAATTCCGCCGCAAGAGCGGTTAGTCCGGCTGTCGCGCCTCCTGTATCAGGATGGCCGCCAAACATGCCGTCGCCAATACCGCGACAACCACCGCGAACGTCACCCCTGCGGTGCGCAACCCCCACGCCTGGGTAGCGAAACCCTCGCCGACGACCGGTAGCGCGATGGCCACGTAGGCGACGACGAAATAGCTGGAGCTGACCTCCGCGCGACGATCTGCCGGGGTGTGTTCTGCGACGGCGGCCAGCCCCCGACTGAAGCTGATTCCCTGACCTATACCCGAGACGACGGCGGCGGTGATCAGTCCCGGCAGTGACGAGAAATGCAGGGAGACAGCCAGAGTGGCCATACCGAAGACAAGAATCGCGGATCCCACCGCGACGGCGCGCCGCGCGTTCATGGTTCTCGCTACCACCTGGGCGACAGCGGAGGTCAGAAACACCGAACTGGCCAGCAGCCCGGCCATCGCGTGGTTGTCGATGCCGATGACATCGGCAAGAAAAGAGGGCGCGACCGCCCCGAACAGTCCGGTCACTGAGAACCCGGCGAATGCGGCCAGTGACGCGATGACGAACACCGGTCGGACCTGAGCGGGCACTGAGATCCGCTGCAGTCCGAGCCGCCCGTGGCGAGGTGAAGTCTCGGGTACGGCCGCAACGGCTGCGGCGGCCAGCACGGCCATCGCGATGTGGATGACGAAGCTCAATCGCAAAGGGTCGGGTGCGTACTGCACGAGGAATCCCGCGAGCAGCGGCCCGCCACCGAGGCCGCCGATGTTGGAGACGGTGGCGACAGCAGCAGCCCGGTCCCGCCACGCCGGCGGCGCGGCCTCGATCACCGCGGCGGTGGCAGTCCCGGTGAACACGCCGGCTGAGAGCCCCGACAACACCCGGCCCACCAGTAGCACCGCCACCGAGTCGGCCACGAGGAACACGACCGCGCTGGCCAGTGCAAACACCACCCCCACCAGCAGTATGGGGCGCCTGCCCAGCACATCGGACCACCGTCCGAACACCAGCAGGGCGAACAGCACTCCGGTGGCGTACGTCGCGAAGATGACCGTTGTGGTCAGTACCTCGAAGTGCAGGCGTTCGGCGTATAGCGCGTACATCGGTGTGGGTAGCGTCGTGCCCACCATGATCGCGGTGAACGCGTACGCGAGCAGGAATATCGGGTAGCGGCGCACGTGACCCTCAACTTCCGGCGGTATGAACCAAATCTTAGTGGGCCACTGCCTTCTCGGCGCCGATACCGGTGAGCGAACGCACCTCCATCGCGGCGGGGGAGCGAGTAGTC
>CAXMSM010000490.1:0-5829 GCA_964195655.1 uncultured Gammaproteobacteria bacterium
CATGCCCGATCAGGGTGTGGCCCAACTACTTGAGCAGTTCGGAGGCCAGCGGCCCGTTGAGGTTGCCGATGCCATCCGCGAGTTACCAGCCAAACGCCGCTACGAGGTCATCAACGCGCTCGACGACGAACGACTCGCCGATGTACTCCAGGAGCTGCCTGAAGACGAGCAGGTGGAGCTGCTGCGCCGACTGAAGACTGACCGCGCCGCCGACGTGCTCGAGGCGATGGACCCCGATGACGCCGCCGACCTACTCGGGACGATGACGCCGGCCGATGCTGAACAGTTCCTGCGACGGATGGACCCGGAGGACTCCGAGGACGTACGCCGCCTACTCAGCCACTCCCCGAACACTGCAGGCGGGCTGATGACCTCGGAGCCAGTGGTACTGGCTCCCGATACCACCGTTGCCGAAGCCCTCGCACGGGTACGTGATCCGGATCTGACACCAGCGCTGGCGTCGGTGGTCTTCGTGGTGCGCCCGCCCACCGCAACGCCTACCGGCCACTATCTGGGGTGCGTGCACTTTCAACGCCTGCTGCGGGAGCCGCCCGCAGCGCTGGTCAGCGGAATCGTCGACACTGATCTGCCCTGCCTGCGGCCCGAGGATTCGCTCGGCTCACTCACCCGCTACTTCGCCGCGTACAACCTGGTGTGTGGACCGGTGGTCGACGAGGAGAACCACCTGCTCGGCGCGGTCTCGGTCGATGACGTGCTCGACCACCTGCTGCCCGATAACTGGCGGGAACATGAAGCCGACTCTGTGATCGTGACCGCCAAGGGGACAATATGAGCGAATCGGCGGCCCGCCAGCGCCTCGACACTCCCCGCGCCTCCCGTTCGCTGACCCCCCGGCTCGACGTGGAGGCGGTCGGCCGGGTCAGCGAACGGTTCGCACGATTCCTCGGCACCGGCCGCTACCTGGCAATCCAGACCGTCGCCGTGATGGTGTGGATCCTGCTCAACATAGGCGCCTTCGCCTGGCAATGGGATCCCTACCCATTCATCCTGCTCAACCTCGCATTCTCCACCCAGGCCGCATATGCCGCGCCCCTGATTTTGCTCGCGCAGAACAGGCAGGAGAACCGGGACCGGGTCTCCCTGGAAGAAGACCGCAGGCGTGCCGAGCAGACCAAAGCCGACACCGAATACCTGGCCCGCGAACTGGCTGCGCTGCGTCTTGCCGTCGGCGAAGTCGCCACCCGTGATTACCTGCGCCGCGAGCTGGAGGAGATCCGCGATCTGATCGCCGACCTGCCCCGATCGGGTAGCGCAGGGCCTGATGAGACCAGCAACGATGACACCGACCGGCGATCCAGAGAGAAACGACTGCCCTAGCTGTGGCGATTGCTGTTACGACTTCGTTGTCAAGTAGGTATGGTGACGTGGTTCAGATGCGATCACACAGCTAGGGCGGTTTGCGTGCACATAGGCGGAGGATCGACTCTCCGGGCAGCGGGCCGTCGAGCGGGCCACGTCGCCCGAATGCCTGCTTTTGGTGTGGCCGCCGTTCTCACACCACTTGTGCTGGCCGGTGCCGTCGGTGCGGCAGCCCCGGCGCCCCACGCACCTACCCGCGATTCCGCGGTCGTGCCACTGGCCGCGGTTGAGCGCTCACCTGACGGCAATTCGGGCGCGTCCGTCGTCGCTGTCACCAAGACACCGACACCCTTTCGTATGGTCGGCGGCAGCGCATCCTCACCACCCCCCGCGGCCGTGGTGAATTCTCCTGGGGCACTGCGCATTCCGTCAATGGCATTGGCGGCCTACCGGAATGCCGAAGCCATGATGGCAACAGCCTTTCCCGGCTGCGGGGTCAGCTGGAACCTGCTGGCGGGGATCGGCCGTATCGAATCGATGCACGCATACGGCGGCGCGACGGATGCGCGTGGCACCGCGGTGCGACCGATCTACGGGCCCGCCCTGGATGGCACGCTGCCCGGCAACGAGGTCATCGTGCAGAGTCGCAGCGCTGACCGGGTGACGTACGCCAGGGCGTTGGGTCCGATGCAATTTCTGCCCGGCACCTGGTCGCGCTACGCATCCGACGGCGACAATGACGGCAAGGCAGATGTCCAGAACGTCTTCGACGCGTCACTGGCGGCGGCCCGCTACCTGTGCAGCGGCGGATTGAACTTGCGCGGTCAGGCAGATGTGATGGCGGCGATTCTGCGCTACAACAACTCGATGGCTTACGCGCGTAATGTTCTGAGCTGGGCAGCCTCCTACGCGACAGGCGTCGTGCCGGTAGACCTGCCGCCGATCAACGGGTCCGTTCCGGCACTTGGCAGCGGCGGCGGTAGTGGCAGCGGCAGTAGCAGTAGCAGCGCCAACAGCGACCTCGATCGCACCCAAGGAGGCCTCGGGCCCGGGTTGCCACTGAACGCCACGGGCCTGCCCCCCAACGATCCACTGTCGCTGATACCGCTCATGGCGCGCACCGATGCGGCCAGCCAGATCTCGACCAACGTTCCGGGATTCGTCCCTGGCCAGTCGCTCGGCCCACTCCCGGGGCCCGCGCAGGCGTTGCAGGCACCACAGCAGCCGGCAACCCAGCCGCCACCGGCATGGCTGCCCCCGTGGATGCAACCGGCGCCACAGCAATGCGCAGTGTTCTGCATTGAGAACCCCGCCCAGCCGCTACTCCCGCCTGCGCCCCCCGGGTTCGCACCGCCTGCGGCGCCAGTGGCCCTGCCGCTACTCCCGCCGCCGCCCTTCGCTCCGCCACCCTTCGCCCCACCGCCGGGAGCTCCGCTGCCCGGCCCGCTTCCACCTGCACTGGGTCCGGCGCCGGGTCCGGCCGCCTAAGCGCAGTCGTCGCCCTCGTTCGGGGCGTCACCGGTTTGCGGCCTAGACTCGCAGGCGATGTCCCCAACTCCGACTGACCTCGAATCCTCGGTCCGCACCGCGCTGGCCAAGGTGATCGACCCTGAACTGCGGCGTCCGATCACTGAAGTAGGCATGGTCAAGAACGTCACCGTTGGCAAGGAAAGCAACGAAAGCCACGACGGCCAGGAAGGCTCGGTGCACGTCGAGCTGTACCTGACGATTGCCGCGTGCCCGAAGAAGACCGAGATATCTGACAGTGTCACCCGGGCAGTCAGCGACGTGCCCGGTACCGGCGCGGTGAAGGTGACTCTCGACGTTATGAATGACGAGCAGCGTGCCGAACTGCGTAAGCAGCTACGCGGCGATTCACGGGAACCGGTGATTCCCTTCGCCCAGCCCGGCTCGCTGACCCGTGTCTACGCCGTCGCGTCCGGGAAGGGCGGGGTCGGCAAGTCCAGCGTGACGGTGAACCTGGCCGCGGCAATGGCCGAACGCGGACTCTCAGTCGGCGTTCTCGACGCCGACATCTATGGCCATTCCGTGCCCAGGATGATGGGCACGACTGATCGGCCTACTCAAGTTGACTCGATGATCCTCCCGCCGGTCGCGCACGACGTCCGGGTGATCTCTATCGCGATGTTCACTCAGGGCAACACGCCGGTGGTGTGGCGTGGGCCGATGTTGCACCGGGCGCTTCAGCAGTTCCTCGCCGACGTGTACTGGGGCGATCTGGATGTGCTGCTGCTGGACTTGCCGCCGGGCACCGGCGATATCGCGATCTCGGTGTCCCAGCTGATTCCCGGCGCGGAGATCCTGGTCGTCACGACGCCGCAACTGGCCGCCGCCGAGGTTGCCGAGCGTGCGGGCGCGATCGCGCTGCAGACCCGACAGCGCATCGTCGGTGTGGTGGAGAATATGTCCGGGCTGGTGCTGCCCGACGGAACGACTATGCAGATCTTCGGGGAAGGCGGTGGCCACCAGGTCGCCGAGAGCCTGTCTCGGGCGGTCGGCGCCGAGGTTCCGCTACTGGGCCAGGTGCCGCTCGATCCCGCGCTGGTCGTCGCGGGGGATTCCGGTGTTCCGCTGGTGTTGTCCGCACCCGACACCGAGGCGGGTAAGGCGCTGCGCAGCGTTGCGGACGCGCTGTCGAGCCGCAGCCGTGGTCTGGCCGGCATGTCGCTGGGGTTGGATCCAGCCGGCCGCTGACGCCGAAATATCATTCCTGCTGACCCTCACGCGCATTTTCGCTGCGAGGATGCGATCTCGGCCTGACTGGTCAGGTCGCGTCGGTGTCGAACGGCGTCGACGCCGCGGGCTGCTCGGCGTCGGGGGCGTCGGGGGCGCCGGGGGCGCCGGGGGCGCCGGGGGCGTCGGGGGCAACTTCGGCGGGACCACCTGCGGACTGACCCTTCTCGGATGGGCGCTGTGTCCCATCCGCGGTGTCAAACTTCCCTGTGAAGATCGAGTCGTCGCCGTCGAGCAGGTGCTTGGTCAGTGCCGCGCGCGGCGTCATGCCTCTGAGCTTTTGCAGCTCGGATAGCGGTTCTCGCAGGTCGTCGAACTCGGGGCCGAGGTCGTCTCGCAGTTGATTGGTTGCGCCGCTGACGTAGTCCCGGGCTTGCCGCAGCGCACCGGACGTCCACCGGATGGCGCCGGGCAGCCGCTCTGGTCCGAGGATCACCAATCCGGCGATCACGAGGACCATCATCTCGCCCCAACCGACGTTGGCGAACATCGGTTACGTGCTGTTGTCCGGGCCGGGAGTTACGGTGAGCGTGACCCGACGGCCGTCGCGGACCACCTCGATGGGTGCCGGCTCGCCGATCTTGAGTTGACGTACGGCGACGACGAACTCGTGGGCATCGGCGACTTCGCGATCGCCCACTTTGACCACAACATCGTTCTCGAGGATGCCGCCCCGCTCAGCGGGTCCGCCCAGTGTCACATTGGCTATCTGCGCACCCTCGGCGATGTCGTTGCTCACCGAGCGTGCCGTCAGGCCCAGGGTCGGGTGGGCAATCTTGCCGCTCTCGATCAGCTTCTCAACGACCTGCTTAACCTCGTTGACCGGGATCGCGAACCCGAGGCCGCTGGCGCTTTCCGACAGTGACTTGCCCGCGGTGTTGATGCCGATCACTTCGGCGTTCATGTTGATCAGGGGTCCGCCCGAGTTGCCGTGGTTGATCGACGCATCGGTCTGCACACCGTCGATGACGGTGTCGGTATCCGAGCCGTCACCGGACAGCGGTACCGGGCGATTCAGCGCGCTGATGATGCCGGTGGTGACCGTGCTACGCAGTCCCAGCGGTGCGCCGGCGGCGATCACTTCTTCGCCGACCTGGAGTTTCTCGGAATCCCCCAACTTCGCGACGACGAGGTTGTCGACGTTGTCGACCTTGAGCACTGCCAGGTCGGTCTTGGGATCACGGCCGACCAAGTTGGCCGGAACCTCGGTGCCGTCGTTGAACACCACCGCCAACTTGAATTTGCTCGGGTTGGTGGCAGCCTCGGAAATCACGTGGTTGTTGGTCACGATGTAGCCGCGGCCGTCGACGACGACTCCTGATCCTTGAGCGCCTTCGCTGTCGCTAGACACCTCGATGGTGACCACCGAATCAGCCACCGCAGCAGCTACTTCGGTGAACCGACCGGGTGGAAGATCGGGTCTGCCGCTGGTCTCCAGGGTCACCTTCGAGGTGGTGAATGCCTCGACGACCTCGGCGGTCTTGCGCCCCACCAGGCCGCCCGCGACACCGATGGTCAGCGCGACGATACCGAGAACCGCAAGGGCGGCGAAAGACACTCTGCCGCCGAACAGCACATCGCGCACGCCCAGCTTGCCTGTCGCGACAGCAGCCTGCGCCGGTGCAGTCGGTGCGAACGCCGGGGTCCCCAGTGCTGCGGGAGAGCCCGGACTGCGCCATGGATCCTCGACTTCGTCGGCACCCTCGCCGCGTTCCGTGTCGAGCGCGCCGGCGTCGGCGGGATGCCGCTGCAGCG
>CAXMSM010000491.1:0-3129 GCA_964195655.1 uncultured Gammaproteobacteria bacterium
ATCGGCACACCCTGGTCTTTGGCGGTCCGCGCGGCGGTGAAAGCGCCCTTGGGGTTGTCCGGATTCGATGGGACGGTCTCCTTGCCATCGGACATCAGCACGATGCGCGCCGGGGGCGGCTCATCGCCACCACCGATCACCGCTCCGACCGTCGCGACAGCCTGCAGTGCCGTGAAGATGCCCTCACCGGTTGCTGTGCGGTCGGCGAGTTGCAGCTTGTCTATCGCGTTCTTGGTCGCCTCCCGGTTCGTGGTCGGTGAAACCAGCACGGTGGCGGTACCGGCGTAGGCGATCAGGCCAAGATTGAGGCCGCGTGTCAGCTGAGCGGCGAACTGCTTGGCCGCCTCCTGCGCAGCCGCCAGCCGGTTCGGCGCGACATCTGTGGCTCGCATCGACTGCGACACGTCCACCACCAGCATCACCACGGCGCGGTTACGGGGAATGCGGACGTCGTTCGTGGGACCTGCCATCGCGATGGTGAACAACACCATCGACAGGATCAGCAGGGTGGCCGGTAGGTGGCGCCAACGGCTGGGCCGCTCCGGGGCCACGCTTTCGAGCAACTCCATGTTCGCAAAGCGCAGAACCCGCTTGTGGCGGGCCAGCTGCACGACGATATAGAGCCCGACCAGTCCGAGGACGACCAGCAAGAACAGAAAAAACCACGGGTGCTTGAAGCCCGACAGCGACAGCGGTCCGAGTAGCGGCAGGGTCATACCATCACCGACCAGCCAGTGCGCCACGGCGCCGACTCGCGACGAACCGGACCACATCGGCGATCCAGTCCCGGTCGGTGCGCAAACTCAGCAGCGGCGCATCGCAGCGTCGCAGCGTGCGCGCTATCTCGGCCCGGTGTGCAGCGGCGGCTTTCTCGAAGTCGGTGCGCAGTTGCTCGTCGATGGTGAATTCACGGGTGCGACCGGTCTCGGTGTCCTGCAGGATGACATCGCCGACGGCGGGCAACTCGACGTCTCGGGGGTCGAGGATCTCGATGCCGAGCACCTCGTGCCGACCCGCGATGGCCCGCAGCGGGCGCATCCAGTTGATCGGCCCCAGGAAGTCGCTGATGATCACCGCCATACCGCGGCGCCGCTCGGGCCTTCGCAGTCCGTCGATCGCCGTGGCGAGATCGCCGCGGACCCCGACAGGCGCCCGCGGGATGGTGGCGATCGCGCGGAGCAACTCCTGCTCGTGCATCCGGCCCGACAGCGCGGGCACCCGACGGGTGGTTTCGCCGTTGGAGATGATCGCGCCGATTCGGTTGCCACCACCGCTGTTGAGGAACGTGATCGACGCCGCGGCGGCCACCGCGAGATCACGCTTCTCGCATCCAGCCGTGCCGAAGTCGAGGCTGGCCGACATATCGACAACCAGCCAGGTCTCCAGCTCTCGGTCGGCGATCATCTGCCGCACGTGCGGATGCGTGGTACGGGCGGTGACCGACCAGTCCATCCGGCGTACGTCGTCGCCGGGCTGGTAGACCCGCGACTCCCCCGGTTCGGATCCCGGGCCCGGAAGCAACCCGAGGTGATCTCCGTGCAGCACGCCGTCGAGCTTGCGCCGGACCGTCAATTCCAGCTTGCGTAGCGCCGCCGTCAGCGCGGGGTCACGGATCTCGCCATGCTTCATTGACGGCGGGTCGACCGTGCGGCTGGGCCGTTTGGCGCCTGTTGGACCGGCGCCTGTTGGACCTGAGGGTGAAGTCACTTAGTGATCCACTTACTCCGGTCAGCGGCCGGAGGCCGCGGCCGCAGCGGCCGGGACGGCGGGCGGAACCGAATGGCCTTGCTGCGGAACCGCGTTCACCTGCGGCAACGCGACCGTCTGAAGAATGCGGTTGACCACCGTTTCGCTGGAGATCTCATCGGCGAGCGCGTCATAGGTCAGCACCAGGCGATGGCGAAGCACGTCGGGGATGACCTCGACGACATCTTGGGGGATCACATAGTCGCGGCCGCGTATCAAGGCCAGCGCACGAGACGCAGCGATGATGCCCAGCGACGCGCGCGGAGACGCACCGTAGGCGATCCAGGCCTTGGCGTCGGGCATCCCGAACTTCTCGGGCTCGCGGGTGGCGGTCACGATGCGCACGACGTAGTCGACCAGCGCGTGGTGGACGAAAGCGTTCGCGGCGACGTCCTGCAGACGCAGCAGATCCTGGGTGGACAGGATTGCCTTGGCCTCCGGGGGCTTCACACCCATCCGGTAGATGATCTCGCGCTCTTCCTCGGGCGTGGGGTAGTCGATATTGAGCTTGAACAGAAAGCGGTCACGCTGCGCCTCCGGCAGCTGATAGACGCCCTCCTGCTCGATGGGGTTCTGGGTCGCCATCACCAGGAATGGGCTGGGCAGCGGGAACGTCTTGCCGCCGATGGAAATCTGGCGTTCGGCCATCACCTCCAGCAGTGCGGACTGCACCTTGGCGGGGGCACGGTTTATCTCGTCGGCGAGCAGGAAGTTGACCACGACGGGGCCTAGCTCGATGTCGAACTCCTCCTTGCCCATGCGGTAGATGCGGGTACCGACGATGTCGGTGGGTACCAGGTCAGGGGTGAACTGGATGCGGGCGAAGGTTCCGCCGACCACCTTGGCGAAGGTCTCCACCGCCAGCGTCTTGGCCACCCCGGGGACGCCCTCGAGCAGCACGTGCCCCTTGGCCAGCAGGCCGACCAGCATCCGCTCAACGAGCAGGTCCTGGCCGACGATGATTCGCTTGACCTCGAAGATCGCCCGCTCGAGGGTGTGCACCTCCTGCTGCAGGCTGCCGTTGGACAGCGCAGAACCCGACGGCGCGGAGCTGGGAGAGGCGTGAGCACCGGCGGCGTAGCCCGGTGCCTGCCCGGGATATCCACCAGCGCCTTGCGGCGGCCCACTCGGTGAGGTCATCAACGTTCCTTCCACATGCGCAGTACATGCTGGTCTTTGCGGCACGGGCCGGTTCTGGCCGCGCGCTCGCCGACAACTATTCCAGTTGCTTCGAAATCCGTCGACGTTGCCCGGGGTGTGCCGCGCCGCACGTCGGCATTCACCAGCTCATGCTCAGGTTTAACTCAGGCCACACTCAGGATTCGATAACCCGTGTCACATAGGGCTGAAGACCTGAGGTGCGCACCGGGCTGACGGTGACCT
>CAXMSM010000492.1:0-5429 GCA_964195655.1 uncultured Gammaproteobacteria bacterium
ACACGGCCGGCGCGAACCCCGGCTTCATCCAGATCAACGGCCTTCCGATGCCGTCCAGCGTCGCCAAGGACGATGTCTACTGGTATCAGTTCGTGCTCGCCGACAGCACGGGTGGAAACCAGCGCGTGTTCGACATTTACGCCACGTCAGCCGGCACGATGCCGGGCGAGCTCCAGACATACAACCCGGCGGCCGGCACCGGCTCGGCCAACGATCCGTTGGCGGCCATCGACAACAACGCCGGTGTGCTCGTCAACAACGCCACCCAGATCATCGTCAACCTGCAACCCGACGCCTCACTTCCACCGGCGCTCCTGACCAACGGCTACGACCCGAACACCACCAACAGGCCGCAGGGCCCGCAAGCGCCGGGCACAATTGCGGTGATCACGGCGCTGGCCGCGCCGGTCGTCGGTCATGTCGGCGCCGGCGGGGCTCTCACTGCCGTTGCCGGCCAGTACGGCACTGGCGTGACGAATAAACACGGCTACGAGCCAATTGTCGATCAGGCGACGAATCTTTATTTCGACAATCCACTGCCGACGGCGTACGTAACCGCTGGAATACCCGTGGCGTTCGGCTGGACGGGCACCAATTCCTACGTGCCCCCCCAGACAGGGGTGCGCTACGCGCCGACCAACCCGACCTTTATGGACGTCGCGCCGTACACGATGACGCAGGCCGGCCAGGTCGGCCAGTACACCAACAAGATCCTGCCGGGCAACACTGCGCGGGTCACCATCATGAAGGGCTCCACCGAGATCGCCACGGTGGACGGCCTGGGTAATCTTGACGGGCAATGGCAGACCGGTCAAATAAATCTCGGACCCGGTACCTATACGGCAACCATGACCGAGTTGACCCCCGCTGGCCATCCGGTCGTCGACTACCTCGACATACCCAAGCCCGATAGCGTCGCGGTGACGATCATCGTCACGTAGGTCTGACTGTTTGCTCTGACAGCTAGCGGTCTGGACCTCGCACGCGGTCTCATGCCCCTTCGCGTGCGAGAGCGTCGATGACGGCCTCGACCTGTTGGTATCCGTTCTTAAGAAGGAATCCGGGGTGGGTGCCGTAACTCTTCATGCCGACCACGAAGAGCCCAAAAGCGTTCCCAGTTCCTGGGAGATGCGCATCAACACCCAGTACGACGGTCAGCCGGCTGGCCTCTGCTACTGGGTATCGACCATGTCCTGTTCAAGAACTGTTCGGTGGCAACGGCCAGAACCCTCACGGTACCGGGAGCCGATCACCGCGGCCTGCTCAGCACACTCCGCGTGCCCGTCGCCATCACCGCGAGTTGAAGAAGGGGGCGCCGGTGCACCGGCAGCGGCCCCGGGCACCCCGGCTCCAGAGTTGAGCCAGGGCAGCGCTGTCCCGCCGGCCAGCGGGGGCGCGCTGCTCGCGGCGCCGTCTGCGGCAGGCGAAAACCTCTGGCCGAGCCTGGTCTGACCGACGGGCGAACACCGAGTGAGAGATCGATCCCGAGCGGTCGAGCGCCGGCTGTGATGCCAAGGTGCGACCGTAGTGGTGTAGCATGTGGGTATGCCGTTGGTAGACAAGGGAATCCGCGATAGCGATGGCGAGAAATTGTCAATACCTGTGGATCCGGGTGTTTCAGGCGGCGTCCGTTTCGGTTGATTCAGCACCAGCTTCTGCGGGTGTGATGTCGACGGGGCGTTCGAGGAGTTTGCCTTTGTGGAAGACGGCGCCGGCCCGGACCAGGGCAACCAGGTGTGGGGCGTTGACGGCCCGCCAGCGGGCTTGCGCGGCGTCGATCAGCTTGTAGGCCATGGCGATCCCGGCAGCACGGGATCCGGGGCCTTTGGATCGCCGTGGTCGCCGTCTGGTCGTTGCTCTCCTCCGAGCCGACCCACGATTTCCTGACGCTCGCCATCATGGGATTCGCGCTCTTCTTATCGTTATCGCCCTGGGTGGCCGGGTTCGCGGGGGACAACATCGCTTGGACGGTCCGGGTGGCTGGGGCACTCGCCACGGCGCTTGGCATCGTGGGCTACCGAAGTGACGAGCGTCTAGATTTCGCAACCGCCGTCCGCGACGATTCGGCTGAGCAGTACCGCCGAAGATTCCGCTGAGGCTGCTCTGGAGGAAATTGTCGCCGGGCGTCGGGAGCCCCGGATCGAATCTACTAGCCTTCAGATCGCCCGCGCGTTAAAAACTTCGGCGCGAAAATCGCCGCAACGTTTCTACCGATGTAACCCAACACCGCACGCACCGAAGGAGCCTGGCTGGTGTTCCCGTGGTTTGTTCTCTACTGGGCTACCACATCCTGCGGGTTCAGTTTGCTGCATCGGCTAGCGAACCGGTCCCGGCGCCCAGCTCGCGTTCGAGTGCAACCCTGCCAGTCGATTCATAGTCGATTCATAGCCGATTCGAAACACATGAATCGGTTGCGCCTCCAGGATTGACGCCATGAGTGAAGCAACGTCGCCACCTGAACCGTCCGAGCCCGCCACCGGTCCCGTGCTGACCCCGCCGCCGCCCCCCGGAGTGGGTCTACCTCCGGCAGGGCCGGCGCCGGTCTACGTCGAGCAATCCAGCCGACTGACCAAAGCTGCCGCCTGGGTGGGGATCGTCGCCGGATCGTTGTTCATCGTGGTGGTCATCTTCGGCACCGGGTTCTTCCTAGGCAAACATGTTGACAACGGTCCGCGCGGTCATGACCGTAAGGGACACGAAATGGTGCTGCGCCCCGGTCCTGGCATGCCGCCGATGGGACCGCGCGGCGAGTGCGAGCGGCCTACCGGCTTCGCCGGACCATTCGGCCCGGGTTGCATCCGATAGTCGAGATCCCAAGGACACCCGGCGGATCGGGTGGTTCGGAGAGCACGATCGTGCCCTCTCGCCCATGATCGGTGACCTCGCGCTGGACCCGTTGCCTCACGTCAAGAGGTCCAGGAGAGTTGATTCGTTGCCTCACGAGAAATGTCCGTCTGGGCGGAGCTGACGGGGGGTTTGCGGGCGGGCTGTCTCCCTTGGTTCGGTTCTGAGTGCTCGATAGACAGTGGATCGGCCGACGAGAAGGACGCGAGCGATTTCAGATGCTGGCATACCGGCTGCGCCCAACGCACGTGCGTGATCAAGTCGGGGGCCGGCCAATGCCGGTGGGCGCCCGCCGCGCCGCCCAGCATGAGAGCACCCAGCACCGCATCCACTGCGACGAGGAGGCTTAGACCCCCAGCTGCCACGAGGACACGGATCTTGGAAACGCCGGACTGAGTCAGTTGCGGGAACGATGTGATCGGCGTCAATATCGTCTAGAAAAGTGCGCCCTCCGGTGTAGGGTTCGGGGTCGAGGTAGCCGCCGGTGATCTTGCAGCCGCGGGTCCCGGGCTTGGTCGTAATGTCCTGCAACTGGTTGCGTAGCAGCCGATTTCGCGTGTCGCATGAGGTCGTCGATTCCCATCGTGGCGGTGTTCTTATTTCTTGCCATATCAGTGTTCATGCTGATTAGACCGCTCATCGGTTTGGAACTGCGGACCAGACGCCGGGACCAGGGGGACCAGGCCCGAGGTGATGATCAGTAGCATTGGGGGCATCACGATCCTGGTCCCGGACGCGCTGATCCAAGTCGGGGACGGTTGCCTGTGTGTCGGCTCAAGCCGTTTCGCCCAATTCCGCCGCCGATCTCGGCCGTGGGTGCCGCCTGGGTGGTTGTGGCTCAGCTGGCTGCCCACTGTTTGGCGGCATCGAGCTGGTCGAGGCCGAACAGGGCCACCTCGCCGGGAATCATCCAGGCCAGCGCAGGCAAGGTGCGCGCGACCCACTTCTTGTCGGTGACAAGGGCGGTGCGTTTGAACGCGCGAAGGCGCTGGAGGGTGCTGAAGCTTTGTTTGACGTTGGCGAGTAACCCGCCGGGGCTCAAACCCTCATAGTCAGGCCCGACGATCTTGATGAAGCGGATTTCGTCCGAATCCAGCATCCGGTCCAGGTTGGGTTTGAACTGGTGGAAATCGTCGGCGGTGACTCGTCCCGACACCCGGATGCCGACGACGCCGGCGGGCACGTGCTGCAGTACCTCGATCATTTCAACCTCCACAATGGTGTAAGTCGACGATAGGCCCGGTACGGGCGCAGCGGCCAGGGTTGATGGTCATCGGGTGCGGGGCCGGGGTGCGCGTCCATAACGCACGCAACCCGGCCCCTGAGGCGATGCGCACCAGGGCACCGGTATCCCTAGGCGCACGCCCCACCGCCGGCCCGCGTCGGGGGAAAGAAGGAAACCCCAACACAACCGACTGGTTTCACTCGTCAGCACCCCACACCTCATCAGGGATCGCCGCCGCCGCCGCAATATCGTCATCAGCGCAGTCCAGCAACTCCAGATCGGCCGCAATATCCACCAACCGGCGAGACAACGCAGCTAAATCGCGGGCCGGAACCCCAACGTCGATCTCCTCCGCGATCCTGTCCCGTAACGCCACAAGTAGCTCCCGCCGCCCCAGCGTGGCCGCCTCGGCGACACCGACTCGACGGCGAATCCGGCTCACAGCCACTACGGACTACCTCCCTAATCGGCGAAAACCACTCGGTGGAAACAGATCGTGAAAAATGTCGAAGCATTGCCCTGAGTGCTACGGGAGAGTGCCGCAGGTCCCGGGCCCCACCCCTTTTGGCGGTCACCAGCGTCTCCCGTGGGGTGCGTGTTGAGGTTGTTTACGGTTGCGGGCGATATTGCACGCCCTGTGGCTAGGAGCCAGTTCGCCGTTGTTACTGCCCCCCTTGTAGATCGGGGTGACGTGGTCGGCAGACCAGGATTGTGGGTGTGGTGCTGTCAGTTCGGGGTTTATCCAGCCACCGCATAGCCAACAGACGTCTTCGTTGCGTATGCGTGCTCTGTTGCGTCGGTAGCGTGAGCCGCGAGCCCGATGAGGATGTCACGATGACGCCCGGTGCCACCGGTCCGACGTTCGGCGCGATCGCCTGGTTCGCCGGCGATCGAGATTTAGCCTGGCCCGGCCCGGAGGTTATCTACCCCGAGGAGGCACGCGGTCAGGCCGACTCCGTGATCGCCGACCCCGATTCGGCAGCAGCCACAAGGCTGCGACTCACTCACGAACGCGCGGCCCTGCACTTTGATTTGGTGCAGGCCAGGCACGCGTACGTGCAGCTTGCAGACAAGTCCGACGACGACCTGGCCGACCGCACAGTCGAATACCACGCCCGAGTGATCGGCAAGATCGACGAGAAGAACACGGAGATCAACAAAGTCAGCACAAGGGAGTCGAAGTGAGTAGGCAACAGCTGCCGCCGCAAATCAGGAAGATCGAGGTGCTTGACCGCAAGACCGGCAAGACCACCGCCCGGTATCAGGTCACCGTCGACGCGGGTCGCGACGCCGATGGGAAGCGCCGCCAGGTCCGCCGCCGCTACCCCACCGAGAAGGCCGCGAAGGATGCGCTGTCACG
>CAXMSM010000493.1:0-4942 GCA_964195655.1 uncultured Gammaproteobacteria bacterium
CGGGATCTTCGGCGCTGCAGGAGCCAGATAGGCCAGGGCGTCCCGCATCTCGGGCAGGACCGGATCGATCGTCGGATGGTGGGAGGCCACATCCACCTCGATGCGGCGCGCCAGCTTGCCCTGCGCGTCGACGATGGCGACGAGCTCGTCGACCTGATCAGGTGAGCCCGCGATCACCGACTGCTTCGGTGAGGCGTACACCGCGATGGTGATATCGGGACGGTCTGCGATGAGCTGCTCGGCGGCCGTTGCATCCAACTCCAGCAGCGCCATCGCTCCCTGACCGGCCAGCCGCTTCATCAGCCTCGTCCGGGTGGCGATCACGTCGAGGCCTTCGGCCGGGGTCAGCGCGCCGGCGACCACCGCGGCGGTCACCTCACCCATCGAGTGGCCGATCACTGCGTGGGGTTCCACGCCGTAGGACCGCCACAGGGCGGTCAGTGCCAGTTGCATCCCGACGAGCACCGGCTGGATCCGGTCGATACCGACGACGGGTTCGCCGGCCTCGATCACCTGCCGCAGCGAAAAGCCGACCTTGTCCACGAAGGTGGGCTCGAGCTCGTCGATGGCGGTGGCGAACGCAGGTTCCTCGACCAGGAGCGCCTTACCCATTCCGGCCCACTGCGCGCCCTGCCCGGAGTAGAGGAACACCGTGCCGCTCCCGATGCCCGAGCCGAGCCTCGTGTCATGGGCCGGAACCACGCTGGGTGCCGGCTGGCCGAGCGAGAGCGCCCGCAGGCCCGCAACGGCTTCGGCGTGGTCGCGGGCGCACACCGCGGCGATCGTGTGGTAGCGGCTGCGGTGGTGGTTGACGGTGAACGCGACATCGTCGAGTGGCACGGCCGCGCCCTCGTCCGCGAGCCAGTCGGCCAGCGATGTGGCCGAAACGGCCAGGCGGGCAGGCGTCTTGCCCGACACGACCAGTGTCGTGACGCGCTGCGCCGTCGCGGCCGTCGGTGCGAGGTCGGGGCCCTGTTCGAGCACGATGTGGGCGTTGGTGCCGCCC
This sequence comes from uncultured Gammaproteobacteria bacterium, assembly GCA_964195655.1. Taxonomy (GTDB): domain Bacteria; phylum Actinomycetota; class Actinomycetes; order Mycobacteriales; family Mycobacteriaceae; genus Mycobacterium. Next base: position 1,007 of record CAXMSM010000493.1, read on the forward strand.
ATACCAAACGACGACACCGCAGCGCGTCGTGGCGTCTCGATCTGTGGCCATTGGGTGGCCTCGGTGGGAACGAACAGCCGGGTCCCGGAAGGGTCGATCGTTGGGTTCCACTTCTGGAAGTGAAGGTTCGGCGGGATCGTGCCGTGTTGCAGCGTGAGTACGGCCTTGATGAAGCCTGCAACGCCTGAGGCGGCCTCGAGGTGGCCCATGTTGGTCTTCACCGCCCCCAGCGCACATGGGGCATCGCCGCGACCGTACACCGCGGCCAGCGCGTCGAACTCGATGGGGTCTCCGAGAGACGTTCCGGTGCCGTGGGTTTCGACGTAGCTCACCGAGCCTGCGGTTACGTCAGCCGAGCGCAGCGCCCGGGTCATCACGTCGCGCTGTGATGGCGCGTTCGGTGCGGTCAGGCCGTTGGACCGGCCGTCCTGATTGACGGCGGAGCCACGCACGACGCCCAGCACTCGGTCCCCGTCGCGCACGGCATCGGTGAGTCGCTTGAGCACCACGACGCCGGCACCTTCTCCACGGACGAAGCCGTCGGCACGCGAGTCGAACGCGTAGCATTTGCCGTTGGGTGACAGCATTCCCCACTTAGCCAGTGCCAGTTGGGTTTCCGGGCGCAGGCTGAGGCTGACTCCGCCGGCGAGTGCCAGGTCGCTCTCTCGCATACGCAGACTCTGACAGGCCAGGTGGATCGACACCAGCGATGACGAGCACGCCGTGTCCATCGCCACCGCGGGTCCCTTCACCCCCAGCAGGTAGGCGATCCGACCGACCGTCACGCTGTGGGCGTTGCCGGTGGCCGAATAGGCGTCGATGGTGTCGGGGTTGCCGGCAGAGGAACTCTGGTACTCGTTGTAGTAGACGCCCACCATCACGGCGGCCCGGATCTCCCGCAGCCTGTCCGGCGCCAGGCCTGCGTTCTCCAGCGCCTCCCAGGCAACCTCCAGCAGCACCCGCTGCTGGGGGTCCATCGCGGTGGCCTCGCGCGGCGTGATGCCGAAGAACTCGGCGTCGAAACCCGAGACGTCGTCGAGGTAGGCGCCCCATTTTGTCGGCATGCGGCCGGGCGCCATCGGATCGGGATCGTAGTATTCTTGCGCGTCCCAGCGGTCGGCGGGCACCTCGCGAATGGCGTCAGTGCCGTTCTCTAAGAACCCCCAGTAGCTGTTGGGTCCTGTCACGCCGCCAGGGAATCGGCAGCCGATACCCACCACGGCGATGGGTTCCGCGCCGGCGACACGCGAGGCCTTCTCGAACTGCTCGGACAACTTGCCGCGCTGCTCGGCGCTCATGCCCGAGATCCGGTCGAAGGTGGTCTTCATCAGATGGTGCCCTCACTACCGGCATTCGCCGATTCGGCGGAAGAGGATTCGATGCTGTCGAACAACTCGTCCAGCACACTGAACGAGTCGGCATCGCCCTCTTCGGGTTCTTCAAGTTCGTCCGCGTTCTGCCGCTGCGGCGCCAGCAGTTCGGCTACGAAGTCCGACATCTGCGAAATCGACGGATGGTTCCACAACATCGTGGCCGAGAGCTCGATGCGGACCAGCTGTTTGGCATCGCGCAAGAGATTCATCGCCATCATCGAGTCCAGGCCCAGTTCGGGGAACGGCATGTCGAAATCAACTGCACCGTCAGGCATTCCCAGTTCACGAGCCAAAATGGCACGCAGCCGCACCCGCAGCTCGTCCACCGATTCCTTGGGGGTCATGGACGACCAGTCGACGAATTCCGTTGCGGTCAAGGTTGCTTCGTCGGACGACGGCGCCGGTGCGGACTCCACCGCGGTGTAGGTGAGCCCCCGGATATCCACGCACGTTGTACCGTCGGCGCCTTTGACGAGCACGTCCACCATGAGCCCGTCGGATTTGGGGTCTCGGCGGTACACCTCCACGACGCCGCCGCGGGCGGTCAGTTCAGCAGCCACACCGATGCTCTCGAGGGCCGCGGGTAGCAAGAGCGCCATGTTGGCGGCATCGGCTAGCCGGGCAACGTGCACCGCAGCGTCCACGAATGACGCTGCGGGAAACTCCGCCGGTTCTGGCAGTTTGACGTCGGCACGTATTCCGGCGGCGGTGGTGACGCAGTCGGTAACCGTCCAGGCGAACGGCTGACCTTCCACACCCCACGCCTGTTGCAGAGCGGCGATCGACGCAGCGTCGAACGTCTCGCTCCCGGGGCCCTGATCGCCCTGGGGGGTAGTGCTGGGCGCCTCGACTAGCTGAGCGCTGGCATGCCTCGTCCAGCGCTGTTCGGGGGTGTCTGGGCCCGAAGATGAGCAGACCGTCAGAGTGGTGCCGGCGGTGTCCGCGCCGGTCGAGCTGTCGGCCACCACGCTGATGGCCTTCGGCTGATCGGCCACGATCGGGTACTCAAAACGGATATCGCCGACGGTTGAAACGCCGAGCTGTGCGGCTGCTGCCGAGAGTGTCTGCAGCAGAACCGAAACGGGAACTACCTCGACGCCGCGGACTCGGTGCGCGACTGGGTATGGCCGCGCGTCGGGCAGTAGGCGCGCGCGCCAGAGCCGGTCGTGGGTGGTGTCGGTAACCAACTCTCCGAGCACGGTGCCCCAGGCGGGCTCAGGCAGCGAGTCGAGGTCGCCGGCGTCCGGAGCCGCCGCGGTGCCGGATATTAAACGGTCGAGCACCTTCACCGGGGCGCGCGTGCGGTAGGCGTTGGCCAGCCGGCCCCAGTCTGCGCCGGCCACCACGGTCTGGACACCGGCGTTGGGGCTCAGTATGGCGGGCAGCATCCGGATCGCGACGTCGTTGGGCATGGGTTCTAGTCCGACCGCCTTCATCTGGGGCTGCGCATCCGCCCACGACTTCCACAGGCCCCAGTCCACGACCGTTGCCGGCAGGCCGAGGGCGCGGCGCGCATAGGCGAATGTGTCGGAGAACGCGTTGGCCGCCGTGTAGTGCGCAACTCCCCGCGAGCCGAGTAGCCCGGTGATGGAGGAGAACAGCACGAACCGGCGTACCGGCATCTTCAGCGACAGCTTGTGCAGCACTGTGGCTGCGTCGATTTTCGACCGGAACATCGGGTTCAGGTCGTCGTCGGTCATCTCGGTCAGTAGCGCCTCGCCGCCGGCCAGGGACGCGAGGTAAATGCCCTCCAACGGTGGCAGGTCGGCGCCGAAACGTTCGAATACCGCCGCCATCGAGGCCTCATCGGCCGCATCCGCGGCAACCTCGACCAGCGTGGTCCCGCCGGCGGCGAGTTCGGGGGCGAGGTCGGCCAGCCCGGTGCCGCGCCGAGACACAGCGACAACGGTCGTAGCGCCCATCTCGGCTAGTTGGCGGATCAGATAGGGCCCAACGTTGCCGGTCGCGCCGATCACCAGGTGGCTGGTGTCGCTCTCCAGCCGCGTCAGCGGGACGGCGGGCAGTGGATGTGGCTCCAGGCGCGGGACCCTGCGGACTCCGCTGCGGTACCCGGCCTGATCGTCTCGATCGGTGCCCGTTATCGCTGCCTCGGCGTTCAGGTATTGGGCGAGCAGCTCGGGCGGGAGAGTGTCGTCGACGTCGATGACACCACCCCAGAACTCGGGATGCTCGAGGGCCAGCGTGCGGCTCTGCCCCCACAGCACAGCGTGGGCTGGGTTAGCCCGGTCGCCATCGGCGACCGGCTGGGCGTTCCGGGTGACTATGAACAACTTGGGGTACGGCTTGGCGCACCGCTCCGCGCTGCTCGTCGCGTCCGCCATCGCTACCACGAGACGGCGCAGCTCGCCGAACACGCGGTAGCTGGCGGCGGCGTCGAGGTGCCGCGCCGGTGTCGATGGGGCATAGACCACATAATCAACGCCGCCGAGCTGGCTGGGCAGCGATCCAGCCTGGTCGTCATTGAGGGCCGACAGCGGCAGCGTGCGGGAGTTCGGTCCCAGCAGCTGCGCGAGGTCGGCCCCGGACTCTTTGGCCAGGACCA
>CAXMSM010000494.1:0-5305 GCA_964195655.1 uncultured Gammaproteobacteria bacterium
TTCGGTCCAGCGATCCGGCCACGCCCAGGTTCGTCGAACCTCATGACTTGGTTCTCAGCAAGCTCGCCGCCGGCCGCGAGAAGGACGGCGAGTTCGCGGCCAGCTTGCTGGATGCCCAACTAGTAGACCTCGACGTGCTGCTTGATCGCGTCAAATCCCTGCCTCGCAGCGGGGCGCGGGTTCAGTCTTGGTTGTGGGCATTTCAACGCCGAAAGCACTGATCCGCCGATGTTGGGCACGAATGTACTCGGTGTCACGACGTTGTCACAACACCTTTGAAACGCGGCGGGATCGCATGGAACAGTGGGGGGAGTGTCCTTGCAGCTCAACGCGGTTCGAGAGACTCCCTGACATACTCGAACACCCCTCCGGGCGGACTGGGGGTCAAGTGGTCGCAGGTTCAAATCCTGTCAGCCCGACGCATTGACCAGCACAGATACAAGTCCGTGCAAGATGCGTGCAAGACACGACGTGGCTCCAACCGAATGGAGCCACCATGAACAGCACCCACGACACCGCCCAAACATGGCGTGATCTCGCCGACCAACTCACACCCGACCAGAGATCACCTGGCTTGCCGATTTCGAGAAAAGTATCCGGCGACACCCGGCGACAACGACGTGGTGCTCGCGAAATCTTCTGTGCAAGCACGGGTCATCCCGGTCGGAACACCATCTAACCGGGCTGCTGCTCCTCCAGCAATTCGTGCAGCTCCGCTTGCGATGTATCCGATATGGCGCACAGCACACGGTCGAAGGTCGCGGAGTCCTGCGACACAATGGAGACGTGATTCTGCCCGGGGAGTAGCTCCACGGCGGCTTTTCCACCCTGCTGTTTCACGGCGTCGACGTAGCGCTGCGAGTTCACGGGTGCGACGACGGTGTCGTCTGTTCCGTGCATCGCGATAACCGGTATGCGGACGTCCACGTTCTGTACCGGGTCCACTGACGTGTAGCGATGAGGCACATCGGTCGGGATGCCACCGAGGGCAACGACGATGCGATCGTCGCCATGCTCGGCGCTGTAAACCATGTCCAGCGGGCCTGCCAAGGAAATGACTCGTGTGGGCTTGAAGCGAGGCTTGGAGCCCACCTCGTCATCCCGCAGTTTGTGGCGTGTGGCGCCCCAGACGGCCAGCTGTGCACCGGAACTGTGCCCGACCACGAGTTCGTCGTCGGTGGTCAGCTGCGGGTACTTCCTTTCCACCTCGATCACGTAGTCCAGGGCCTGCGCGACGTCGTGGAAGGTCGTCGGCCAGCCTCCCCCCGAACCGATGCGTCGATATTCGATGTTGTACACGGCCATGCCGCGCCCAGCGAGTTCGCGGGCCAGCGGCTCAATAACCGCCGCCCCCAGATCACTCTGCCAGGCTCCTCCGTGGATCAGCACCACCAATGGAATCGAATCCGGCTCGTCACGCCCCGTCGGCAGGTACAGGTCGGCCCAGTTCTGGCTGGGATCGGCGGTGCCATGCGTAGGGTAATGAAACCGCTCGATGGTGATAGCTGACACCACGGATGGACCGTGTGCCTGGCACACCTCCGCGGAGCTTTCCCTCATCCCCTCGCCGGGCCGGTCTGCGGCCCAGAGGCTCATGACCAGCAACCCTAGGATCAAGAGCTGTACCGTGCGGCCTGCCACACTTTGTCGCATCGGTAAATCCGACCTATGCGTCCAGCACCGGCCGTTATCGGCACCCTTGTCACGGATCGCTGACAATCCCCGCATTCTCAATCACACGCAACCCCACGGCGCCGCCCGGCACGTCGTGCCTCGCCCTAGACAACAAAGCTGACGAATGTGCGCTCCACAACTGGGGGCCGTGACCGATTGTTGGGAGGCCATTAACAGAGCCTATCGCTTCGTACTTCGTGTAGGCGGCTATCAGTCGATAAATACGTGCGGCACACGACCGCTTTCGGCCAGTCACCCGCGATGTGTGGCGGGCCGAACCACATTGAAACGCCCTGCCAATTATCCGCAGAACCCACCCGCGGCCAGGCTCAGAGTGCCTACCATTTGAAGATGGATACCACCCGCATCCAGTACTTAATAGCCGGTGGCGTCCTCGCGGCATCGGCTATCCTCGCCGCCCCGACCGCCCTGGCTCAACCCGATAGCCCAGCTAACTGCGTTACTGATCCTGCCAACTCCGCCTGCCTTAGCATGCCTGGCGTCACACCTACTAGCCCTGGTGCACCGGTGTCGCCAAACGATCTCAGATGCATTGCCCAGCCGGGCAACGGCGTGTGCGCTGGTGGCCCGTACGCAATGCCCGGGATGTCACCCGGCACGATTCCCGGTGCGCCGCCCGGCTCACCCCCAGGCACATTCCCAGGCGCGCTGCCCGGCATGCCCAGTATGGGCGGCAGCATGCCCGGCATGGGCGGCAGCATGCCCGGCATGGGCGGCGTCTGAACACCAGAGACAGTTAGCCGCAGGCCCGCGCGCTCACCTGGCATCTGGTCCGTTGAACAGCGAGCAGCCCTCGATCAGCGGCGGCCCGTACACCGTCGCCCCGCACTCCCGGCACCACCAACTTGTGTGCCCGCCCCGATGGTTGCAATGCGCGAACCCCACCAAACACCGATCAGGCCCGAGCCGGTGACCGGCGGGGCAATGGGTAGGCGGGCGGACAACCCACGCACCTTCGGTGGAGCGCATCAGATCGCCTACAGCGTGCATGTCCCGCAGCGTAGAACGACAAACAGACATTTTTTTTCTTTTCCCACTCTCACCGCAGGGCGACAACCTTCTGCGGCTTCCTCGGTCGGCGCCCGAACGCCGCAGCACCGTAGTGCGCCAACGACGCTGCCACCAAAGGCGATACCGCCACCGTCCCATCCCGGCGGTCCAACGCGTACCCGCCCGCGGGCTAAATTTCCGGCGATCCAGCGAACTGTGTCACTGGGTCATGCGAATGTATAGAAGACAGCGGGATACGACCCAGAGAAGAGGGGGATGGACATGAGACGTGTGATTGCACCTCTGATCGGAGCGGTGGTTACGGCTGTCGCCTTAGCTGGCGCGGCTGGTGCTGTGCCGGACCAGGGCACACCTGAATTCGACTCCTATATGCAAGGTTTGCAGCGCAACGGATTCAATTTGAACCCTGACACCGCGTGGCGCGTCGCTCACCAGGCGTGTGAAGGCAGCATACCGGGGTTTATCGGATGGGAGATGATCGCTCAGGGGGTCGTCGGCCCCGGAGCGCAACAGCGGTTGATGGACGTGGCTAGAAAGTACGCTTGCCCGGTTGAGTAGTGACCCGCCGGGCACTGGCACTGCGGGCCACGGCCAGCAAGCGTCCGCCGTTAGGGAGGACTTCTTACGGTGAAGCACCGTTTCGTACAGGCATACCTAGATGGCAGCAATGCGACACCAGGTGACACCAACCCGCATCTAGGCCAAGGTTTTGCGGCGCGGGTGTGGCAACTGGCCTACGACAAAATGCTGGTCGAACGTTACGAATCGTCGGCGTCGTATCGCGCCTATATCGCCGCACGTGAAGGCCCAGTTCAGGCGGACACAGTGGCAACCGCTGAACAACTGAGGCAAGCGCGACTTGAGGGCCGCCGAGCAGCGAACCGCTGGTGTGACGAGCCGAGAGACGAAACACCGAGAAACGCCTACTACGGCCAACGCGGCGGGTTAGCCGTCGCCTGGCGGACTGGATACAGCGAGATGCTCCGCAGCCGAGTCCGCAACGGGCCGGCGAGCCGCGCCTACCTTGCAGCCCAAGCCGCTAACAACTAACCCGCCGACCCGTGTGGGCCGGTTTGGAAGGTTGGCGGCCGGAGGCGGAGTCCCGGATCGCTGACCCAACAGGCGCCCGGGCACGTGCCTTCAACAGCCGCCAACCAACCCAGGCAGCGATCCGGGCGTCCGCGTTCCTTCGCGGCGTTCCGAACCGCCACCCAATCAATCGCGCGCAGGCCCCGGAGATCAGCCAGAGCCCGGACACCCGACGCTCGACAGCGCTACCACGCCTCATCCGGAATCGCCGCAGCCGCCGCGATACCGTCCGCAGCCTCACCCAACAACTCCAACGACTCGGCAATATCCAACAGGCGGCGAGACAAAGAAGCCAAATCACGAGCCGGAACCCCAACATCCAACTCACCAGCAATCCTGTCCCGCAACGCCACCAACAAATCCTGACGCCCCAACGCGGCCGCCTCTGCGACAACCGCCCGACGACGAATCGGCGACACAGCCACCACGACTACCTCCCTACTCGGCGGAAACCACTCGTGCGGAAAACATTCGTGAATAAAGTGGAAGCAATGCCCTGAGTGCTTCCGCGCCGAAGTCGCGGGGGTTGGCCCCCACCCTTCCCGGCTTCGGTCATCTTGAGCGCTGGCCTATCCGGCGAACATGCGTCCGGTGCGGCGGCGTGGATCAATCGGGGGGATCATGTCGGCAGGCTCATTCTCGGTCGATGCCGCAGCAGCCACCTCGAACGGTACGAACCACAACTCGCCGCCGGCTCTTATGGTGGCGCGCCAGGTGCCCCATTTGCTGCCGTCGTTTGAGGCGATGTGCCCGAAGGCCCAGGGGTTCGACCAGACCTCGCAGGAATACCAGCCGGTCAGCCACCGCGACTGCCTGGGCGTCAGGTAGGCACTGCGCAACTTGAACAGGTCGGACAGTTCGGCGACGTCGGATTCGGCGACGGCCAGCATGTGGGCTTCGTCGACGCGGCGTTGCCGAGTCAGATCGGTCACGGATTCGTCGATCAGCGCGGCCTGGTGCAAGCGGCCGATGAGTTGGTTTGCGGTGACTGCCAGCTCGGTGTGCAGTCGGTCGCGGTCGTCGAGGATCGCATCGAGGCATCGGCGTCCGACGATCTGCTGGGCGTGGCGGTGTTGCCCGGTGCGGAGGTTCTGCCCGAGCCGGTAGGCGATGGCTTCGTCGATGGCGGCGAGTTTCGCTGAGGCGGCGATCAGGGTCGCGATCTCATTGTGCGGGGCCTCGTTTGGAGGGCTTGCGCGCAACTCGTGGAGCTTCTCCAGCCAGCGAGCGGCGTCGGTGGGAAGCTCGATACCGAACTGATCTAGTTGGCGGGCGGTGTCGATGGCGTCCATCGCGGAGGTGTCGAAGTCGGGCATTACTTTCCCCATCCTCCGCGGTGGAGTGCGGCGGCGACTTCGCTCGTCGTGGCATCGGCAGGTGCGAGGTTGCCGTGGCGCACACGGTTTGCGATTGCTTCGGCGGCAGCCTTTTTCGGCTCTGGGTCGTTGTGGCCGGTGCGTTCGGCGAGCTGCTCGAATTGTTCCTTAGCCTGAATCCACCGATCGACCTT
>CAXMSM010000495.1:0-4690 GCA_964195655.1 uncultured Gammaproteobacteria bacterium
GGAGCCCAGTAGGCCCGGTCAGCGGCAGTCAAGGCGCCGCTCGGTGTGGTGGGTGGTTCGGGCATGGGTGGCGTGGGCGGCGTGGGAGTAGTCGGCGGGGCGGAGGTATCGCTATAGACGTACCGTGTGCCTGCACCGAAAGTGTCGAGGAAGAAGTTCTCTACCGCCGCGTTGCCCTCGACTCGCGAATCGCCCCATTCGGAACCCCATCCATGTGCTTGCCAATCGGAATTGATGTAGGCCAGGGCGGACACATCGTACTGTTCGACTACATCATTCAGGCGGTCGAGATATTCGATGAACAGGTTGGGATCGCTCGCGGCCGGATTCTGTGCCGTCGACTCTGCTATGACGATTTGGTGGCCTTGCCTTTGCACAAAATCCATGGACAAGGCGAGGTTCGGGTCGATTCGTTGACCCGGTGCATTGGTGATTCCGTAGGCTTCCATGCCGACATCGTGGTTGAAGACCGAGAAACCCACCCAGTCAACGTTTTCCGGTCCCGGATATAGCCACTGGGTGTCGTTTAATCCCCGCACGGGATGGTAGCCAAACTCAACATTGCTGGCCTGGGACTCGATGCGATCGACGATGTGGTTGTAGGCGTCGATGAAGGCCGAGCGGTCGAGTTCGGGGTAGGCATCAGGATTGTCGAACACATTGCTTCCCGCGCTTGCTTTTTCGTTGAGCCAGTCGTTGACGTATTGATCGCCTTTGTAGGCGAAGAGGGGAATGCCGACCTCGTATCCGACGCGGAGTAAAAACTGAGTATCGGGACGGGTCGCGATGGTTTGGGCGAAACTGTCGATTTGTGTATCCCACGCGCCGTTTCGAATATCGACCAACGCTTCCCAGGTAGCGTTCGAGTTGTAGTCGGCCGCGTTCGGATTGATCATCTGCCCATAGCCGCCAGCCTGGACATTGTCTTTGAGGCTCAGAGCAACCATGGCGTAGTCACCTAGATCGTTCTCGCGGACGTAGTCCAAAAATTGGGCGTTGGGCCCATCGTCACCTTGCTCGACAGTTCCCCAGTAGAACGTGGCGTAGTGGGAGGAGCCAGCCGGAGTCAACCCCGTCCCGTCGATAAAGTCGGTGTACTCCTGCTCGAACGTCTGCCCGACGAGCATCAATGTTTGACCGTCCTGCAAAGCACCGAGCGGAGCGGGCGCCGCGCCGGGCTCTGGGTCGTTGAACACGGTGACGGTGAGCGTCACGGTAGCGGTATTGCTTGTGGCTGTGCCGTCGGAGGCGGTGTAGGTGAATTCGTCGGTGCCGTTGAAATTGACGTTCGGGGTGTAGGTGAACCAGCCGTTCGGGCTGAGGTCCACACTGCCGTGGGCCGCGCCCGCGCCAAGTGTGGCGCTGAGCACGTCCGCGTCGACGTCGGTGTCGTTGGTCAGCACGTTACCCACTACGGCGGTGTTCTCGCGGGCGCCGAAAGCGTCATCGAGGGCCACCGGTGGGGTGCCCAGCCCCGGGGGGGTATGGGCCTCGCCGTTTCGTCCATTGCGGCCCGGGCCGGTCACGATGACACCGCCAATACCGTTGACACCCCCACCGCCGTTGCCGCCACCGCCGGTACCGGCCAGGCCGCCGACCCCTGCCCTGCCCGGTTCACCGCCGGACCCGCCGACGCCGCCACCCGGGGTGACCGCATCGCCATCGGCGCCGTCGCCACCATCACCTGGTGTGCCGGCATTGCCGCCGGCACCGCCGTTACCGCCAACACCAATGACACCGGCCCCGCCGAAGACGCTGCTCGCTCCCGCGCCGCCGGGCCCACCGACGCCGCCAGCCGCGCCAGTACCGCCGAACCCGCCGTCCTCGCCGGCACCGCCGGGAGTGCTGGCATCCGCGCCGCCCGCCCCGCTACCGCCGCGGCCACCGGCCCCGCCGTTACCGCCCGCCCCTCCGGCACCGCCTCCACCCAACCAGAAGCTGCCCGACCCGCCAGCGCCGCCGGACCCGCCGACGCCGCCACTACTGCCGTCAGTACCCGATGTACCCGGGGCGCCCGCGTCCGTGCCGTCGATACCGTCCGCACCGGCACCGCCAGTGCCGCCGACCCCGCCCTTGCCGCCGAAAAGTCCCGCGCTACCGCCGTTTCCGCCGTTGCCTCCAGCGCCGCCGGGGGTGTTCGCCGCCCAGCCAGCTCCACCATCGCCGCCGTTGCCAAAGTACTGCCCGCCGTCGCCGCCGTCGCCGCCGTTGAAGCCATCACCACCATCGCCGAACCACCCGGCGGATCCCCCATGACAAGCCACGCCGCTCGTGCATACCCCTGCATCCCAGCTAAATCCGCTGCCCCAAAACAACCCAGCATCGGGATGCTCGGCGGTGCCGTGACCAAATAGCCAAATCGTGTCATCCGCGGCAAGATCGACCGCAGCCGATCCAACAGGGCTTGGTGCCACCGCCTGAGCCGCGCCCACCGTCTGCGCCGCGCCCGTCTTGCCGGCCGCCTCGCTGGCGTCTTCACCATCGCCGAGCTCACGACGTACGTAGGCCGCCGCCGCCCAATCAAGCGGGTCCGCCACCGGAGCAGCAGGATCATCAACAGAAGTCTGGCTTTCCAACCTGCTGGCCCTGCCCGTGGCCTCAATCGGGGCCGCGGTCATTTTCGGTGCTGCCGGGAGCACATCTGGCACCACATCGTCAGTGGCAGATAGTTCAGTGGCAGATAGTTCGGTGGCAGATAGTTCAGCCTTATCCGATAGCGAGAGGTCCACCGAACCCGAATCGGCCGAACCTGAATCCTCGTCTGAGCCCGAAACATCTGAGCCCGGGACGTCCGACGGCTCGTCTGAACCAGATGCATCCAATGTCACGCTGGTCGATGTGCGCGCTGAACCCGAAGTCCCGCCTACCGAGTCCAAGTCATCCGAGGTCCCGGTTGTTTCGCTGGCCGAGCCTGACGCCGTGGCATCGGAAGAGGAACCTTCTGATGACGAGTCATGCGGAGAAGAGGACCCCGGCCGGGACGAGGGGCCTGATGAATTTGAACTCGCCGTATTCGAGCCCGCCGAACCACTTGAGCCACTCGAACCCGTCGTATCGGCGAATGCTACTGCCGGCATCGAGGCGATCGCCGCCCCAACACCCAAGGCGACCGCCAGTGCGCCCACCCGCCCCACATGGCTGGAATAAGTCACTCGACTGTTTGTCACCCGACGATGGCACGCGATCTGGAGGAACATTCATCCATCACAACAACGCACAGTGATCGAGTCCAACGACTAATTACGATCTATATCATCTAAATGATTGATAATGTACCGGAGGTGGAACTTCGCCAGCTTGAGTACTTCATCGCCGCAGCAAGTGAGATGAACTTCTCCCGGGCCGCACAACGGGTCCGAGTCGTCCAGTCTGCACTGTCCACATCGGTGGGCAAGCTGGAAAAAGAACTCGGCGTCGAACTGTTTGACCGATCCAGACAGCAGATCACGATCACTCCCGCTGGGGAGCTGTTCCGCGAACATGCACGCCAAGTAGTCCATGCCGCACGCCTGGCCAAGGACTCGATTAGCGACTACCGCGGCCAGCTGTCGGGGATTGTTGAGTTCGGATCACTCATCTCGTTCAGCACACTGGATGTGCCCGAAATCCTGGGCCAGTTTCACTGTGAATTCCCGCTCGTCCAAATTAGATTAAAGAACAGCCCGCCTGGGCGGGCGGCGCACCTAACCGCGATCGCTGACGGTTCGCTCGACCTTGCGTTGGTGTCAGCGCCGGACCGCTTCCCCGCCAATATCGAGATGCGGTTGCTGGCCAAGGAGCCGATGCTCTTCGTCTGTCGGCCCGACCATCGCCTCGCCCAGCGCGACCAAATCGACATCGCCGAACTTGCTGAAGAAGACCTTCTCGGTTTCCCGTCCGACGTCGGACTGCGGCGCGTAGTCGAGGATGCCTTTGGCGCCTCAGGCATCGCGCCCCGCACACCCTATGAAGTGCCCGTTGACTTATCCTTGGCGGCTCGCTTGGTACGGCATGGGTTGGGCAGCATCTTCATGCCCGCCAGCGAAACTAGCCGTTTCCCGGATCTGAACGCGGTGCCTGTACTCCCCGCAGTGGACTGGACTATCTTCCTTGCATGGGCCAAGCATGAACGTATGGGACCCGCCAGCGCCAAGTTCGCCAAGCTACTACTGGCAGCAGCCGACTGCGACACCCACGCTGGCTGAAAACCGCTGAATCAGGAGGCACGATGGTCGACATTCCACGCAACGATGAACGGTTCAGCGGGGTCGTCAATCCGTCGGTAGCCGATTCCACTGCGGTCAAGCCCTCGATCGCCCACCCACCGGTCGGTGCCCCGAACGTCGTCGTAGTACTGCTCGACGATGTCGGCTTCGGTGCCGCATCCACGTTCGGCGGACCGGTCCCGACACCGACGCTGGACCGGGTCGCCGGCGAAGGCCTGCGCTACAACCAGTTTCACACGACCGCGCTGTGCTCACCGACGCGCGCCGCGCTGCTGACCGGACGCAATCACCATAGTGCGCACATGGGCACGATCTGCGAAATCGCCTACGGGTTCCCCGGTTACGACGGTGTGATACCGCAGAGTACGGCCACGGTCGCGCAGGTCTTGCGCATGAATGGATACAACACGGCACTATTCGGCAAGGCGCACATCACCCCGGCCTGGGAGATCGGCCCCGCCGGCCCGTTCGACCGCTGGCCCACA
>CAXMSM010000496.1:0-4725 GCA_964195655.1 uncultured Gammaproteobacteria bacterium
AGCGCCGTGATCGGTTTTCCCGCAGCCTCGAACCGGCGGGCGACCTCGAACGCCAACAATCCACCCATGCTGTGTCCGAAGAAACTGATCGGACCGTTGTGAACCTGCTCGGGAGACACCCTCTTGCAGACCTCGTCGGCCAATGCCGGCAAGCTTGTGAACGAGGCGAAGTCCTGCTTGCCGCGCTGCCCGGGATACTGCACCGCCACGCGCTTGACGTCGGTGGAGAAGGTCTTCGCGAACGGCGCGTAGTACTGCGCGGATCCCCCGGCGTGCGGAAAGATGAACAACGTCGGCTGTGTGTTCGCGGTGCCGGCAGTGCCTCCTGTCATGCCGTCACAGTACCTTCGGCCTACTTTTCGCCCATTATTTAGGCGAAGGCTTCCACCGGTGGGCACGAGCAGACGAGGTTGCGGTCACCGTAGGCGCCGTCGACCCGACGTACGGGCGGCCAAACCTTCGGCCTGAACGACGCGCCGAGGGGGTAGGCGGCCTGCTCCCTCGTATACGGGTGGCTCCACTCGGCGACCAGGAGGCATTGCGCGGTATGTGGCGCGCCGCGCAGGGGGTTGTCGTCCGCGGGCCAGGCTCCGGAACCGACCTGATCGATCTCGGCCCGGATCGCGATCATCGCATCGCAAAACGCATCGACTTCGAGCAGCGATTCACTCTCCGTCGGCTCGACCATCAACGTGCCCGCAACCGGGAAACTCATTGTCGGAGCATGAAAGCCACAGTCCGCCAATCGCTTTGCCACATCGTCGACGGTAACTCCAGTGGCTTTAGTGATTGCTCGTAGGTCGAGAATGCACTCATGGGCCACCATGCCGTTCTCGCCGGTGTAGAGCACCGGGTAGTACTCGTCCAGTCGGCGGGCGATGTAGTTGGCCGACGCGATTGCCACCAGTGAAGCCGAGCGCAGGCCCTGCGCCCCCATCATGCGGATGTAAGCCCACGTGATCGGCAGGATTGATGCCGAACCGTAGGGGGCCGCCGACACGGTGTGCTCGTCGGACAGTTCGGCGGCTAACGGGTGGCCGGGCAGGTAAGGGGTCAGATGGTCGCGGACCGCGACCGGTCCGACGCCGGGGCCGCCGCCGCCGTGTGGGATGCAGAACGTCTTGTGCAGGTTCAGGTGGCTGACATCGCCACCGAAGTGGCCCGGGCGGGCGAGGCCGACCAGCGCGTTGAGGTTGGCGCCGTCGACGTAGACCTGTCCGCCCGCATCGTGCACTGCAGCACAGATGTCTGCGACGTCATGTTCGTATACCCCGTGAGTGGAAGGGTACGTGATCATCAACGCGGACAACCGATCTGCGTGTTCGGTCACTTTAGCCCGCAGATCGTCGAGATCGACGTCGCCGTTGGCCCGGCACCCGACGACCACCACCTTCATGCCGACCAGGGCAGCCGAGGCGGCGTTGGTGCCGTGCGCGCTGGACGGGATCAGGCAGACGTGGCGTCCGGAGTCACCGCGCGCAGCATGGTAGGCCTGGATGGCCAACAGGCCCGCGTACTCCCCCTGCGAACCGGCATTCGGCTGCAGCGATACCGCGTCGTATCCGGTGATGCCGGTGAGCCACGCCTGCAGATCGGCGATCAGCCGGCGCAGTCCGGGGGTGTCCGCCACCGGGGCGTAGGGATGCTGGCGGGCGAACTCAGGCCAGCTGATCGGCTCCATCTCCGCCGCGGCGTTGAGCTTCATCGTGCACGATCCGAGCGGAATCATGCTGCGGTCCAATGCGATGTCCTTGTCTGCCAGCGATCGCAGGTAGCGCATCATCTCAGTCTCGGTGCGGTACCTGGAGAATGCTGGATGAGTCAGGAACTCCGACGTCCTGGCCACCGAGGCAAACTGCGATTGGCCAGGGACTTCGGCGTCGCCGCGATCCAGTCCGACGGAGGGCGAATCGGTAGCAGTACCGGAGAAGGCCTCGAGTACGGCCGCCACGTGCTCTGCTGTCGTCGCCTCGTCGCACGTCACCGAGACGTGGTCGTCATCGACCAGCCAGATGTTGATGCCGTGTTCCTTGGCTGCCGTCC
This sequence comes from uncultured Gammaproteobacteria bacterium, assembly GCA_964195655.1. Classification (GTDB taxonomy): domain Bacteria; phylum Actinomycetota; class Actinomycetes; order Mycobacteriales; family Mycobacteriaceae; genus Mycobacterium. The sequence continues at coordinate 2,044 of CAXMSM010000496.1, forward strand.
GCACCTCTCGTGCCCGACCGGGCGCGTGGCCCAACACGGTGTCGAAGAAGGCGTCGTGCACCACTTCGACACCGCGGGCGACTAGTTCTGCCGCAAGCGTCCGCGCATGCCGGTGCACTCGTCTCGCGATTGCGCTCAGCCCCTCCGGGCCGTGGTAGCTCGCATACATCGCCGCCATCACCGCCAACAGGACCTGGGCCGTGCAGATGTTGCTGGTGGCCTTGTCGCGGCGGATGTGCTGCTCGCGCGTCTGCAGCGCCAGTCGGTACGCCGGTGACCCGTCGGCATCTTTTGAGACGCCCACCAGGCGCCCCGGCAGCTGCCGGGCATGTCGGGAGTGCGCAGCCAGGTAACCTGCATGTGGACCACCGAATCCCATTGGCACACCGAAGCGTTGGGTGCTGCCGAAGGCGACGTCGGCGTCGATCTCACCGGGTGGGGTGATCAGTGTCAGCGCCAGCAGGTCAGCACCGATGGCCACTAAGGCGCCGCGGTCGTGAGCCTGAGATACCAGGGCGGTCCAGTCATTGACACATCCGCTGGCTCCGGGCAACTGGACGATGACACCGAAGAATTCGCCTCCATCGAGCAGATCCGGAAGGCCAGTGCGCAAATCGGCAGTCACGATCTCGATTCCAAGTGATTCCGCGCGGGTGGCCAGCACCGCGGCCGTCTGTGCGTAGAGGTCGGTATCGACGACAAGACGATTGCTTGACCCGCGCACCGCACGCTGCATGAGCGTCATCGCCTCGGCGGCGGCGGTGGCTTCGTCGAGCATCGAGGCGTTGGCGACTTCCAGTGCCGTGAGATCGGTGACCATCGTCTGGAAGTTGAGCAGTGCCTCGAGGCGGCCTTGGCTGATCTCGGGTTGGTATGGCGTGTAGGCGGTGTACCAGGCCGGATTCTCAAGGATGTTGCGCCGCAACACAGGTGGCGTCAACGTGTCGAAGTAACCTTGCCCGATCATGGACACCGCGACGGTGTTCGAGTCGGCTAGCACCCGCAACTCGGCGAGCGCCTCAGTATAGGTGGACGCCGGAGGCAAGTGCTCAAATCCGGGCGCGAAAGCGTTCGCAGGCATGGGGTCGAGGATGCCGGTGGGCACCGCCTTGGCGGCCAGCTCGTCGAGTGACTCGACGCCGATCGTGCTCAGCAGCGTGGCGACCGCTTGCGCATCCGGACCTATGTGCCGGTCGACGAAACTGAGTTCGGAAGGTTCCTCGAGGGCTCCGAGCTTGGAATCTGACCTGGCGTCCGATCTGGCATTTGACACTGACAGACATCTCCCGACGATTGCCGCGGGCGCGAGGAGCGCATGCGAACTGGCTCCTCCCCCTCTGTCGTCGACCGATTCCAGAGGCATCGGGGCCTCACGCGGTCCGGGATGCCTGAGAGGTTGACGGAGAGGTGTTGCTCCTTCGGCGCCCGTGGCTGGCGGCCACAGAACTCTCCCGCGCAAGGGCGATGCGCGCATAAGTCTACCGAACTGCTGAAATCAGCCGATCTTGCGGTCGCGGTGCTTGCGCCGTGACGCAAGTTCGTCTTCCGGTGCGGAGATCGATTCGCCGCCATCGGCGCGCTCACTGGGGAAATCTGCGATGGTGCCGGTCAGTTCCCGCATTGCGCCTGATACTGCGATGCCGAACACGCCCTGCCCACCCTGAAGCAGGTCGACGACTTCCTCGGCCGAGGTGCACTCGTATACGGTTGTGCCGTCCGAGAACAGCGTGATGTTGGCCAGATCCCGAACGCCGCGTTCCCGTAGATGGTCCACCGCCACGCGGATGTTGTGCAGCGAGATGCCGGTGTCGAGCAGGCGCTTGACGATTTTGAGGACCAGAACGTCTTTGAATGAGTACAGCCGCTGACTGCCGGACCCTTTGGCACTCCGGATTGACGGCACCACCAAGGAGGTGCGGGCCCAGTAGTCGAGCTGACGGTAGGTGATTCCGGCGATCTGGCAGGCGCTGGGCCCCCGATATCCGACGAGCTCGTCGGGCACTGAATCGTCGGGGAACAGACCGCCCTGAACGGGCTCACCGGCCACCCGCGGATGAGTGTCTGCCTGCGGGGAACTGGTGGTCAGGTCCAGTTCCTCCTGGCCTGGCGTGTCGCCCACTTGTCGAATCCCTTCGCCTTTGAAGCGCTCTCGATCCCGCGTCCAGACCCACGTGGCGCACCTTCACCTCGGCCCGAATTGTGTAGAGCATACGCTTGACAGGCCTGCCGTGACTGCCCGTCGAGACCAAGTATGGCTGCCTAATTCGGTGTCGAGAGAAACGCGCCGCGCGTGTCGAGCCCGACGAGACGCATCCGTGACCAACCTCCTGTGCGGGAGGCGCGACCACCCTCTCCGGTTATCAACCCGATGGGCTCACCGCAGTGGCTACTCGCTGTCAGGTGGCTTTGAAATCGTCGGGTGACACGCTGTCGAGGAACTCCTTGAATTTCTCGACTTCGTCCTCGCGCACCGCTCCGGTGGCCTCGTTGTCGTTCTCGTCGGGGATGAGCAGCCCCGCCTCGGCGAGGACCGCCTCCTCAACATAGATCGGCACACCCACACGCAACGCGATGGCCACCGAGTCCGACGGGCGGGCCGACACTTTGATGTCGCGATCGAAGATCAGATCCGCGAAGAAGGTGCCTTCCTGAAGATCGACGATGCGCACCTCTTTGAGCGAA
>CAXMSM010000497.1:0-8453 GCA_964195655.1 uncultured Gammaproteobacteria bacterium
CGCGTCGCAAACACATCGAAGCCGGATATCAGTTCGTCAACACTCCGCACCTGACCAAGGAACACCTCTACGTCACCTCTGGTCACCTGGAATGGTACGCCGAGGGCATGTTCCCGCCCATGCACGTCGATGCCGAGTTAAACGAGGACGGCACGGTACGCAAGCCGGGACAGAACTACTACCTCAAGCCGATGAACTGTCCTATGCATCACCTGATCTACCGGTCTCGTGGTCGGTCCTATCGGGAACTTCCGTTGCGGCTCTTCGAGTTCGGCACCGTATACCGTTACGAGAAGTCCGGTGTGATTAATGGTTTGACTCGGGCTCGGGGCTTCACGCAGGACGACGCGCACATTTACACCACGCGCGAGCAGATGCGCGATGAACTGGCGTCGTTGCTACAGTTCGTCCTCGACCTACTCGCGGATTACGGGCTGAATGACTTCTTCCTTGAGTTGTCGACCAAGGACCCGGAGAAGTCGGTTGGTTCCGACGAGATGTGGGATGACGCCACCGAGACGCTGCGGGAAGTTGCGGTGTCGTCGGGGCTCGAACTGGTGCCCGACCCGGGCGGTGCCGCGTTCTACGGTCCGAAGATCTCGGTGCAGGTACGGGACGCGCTGGGGCGAAGCTGGCAGATGTCGACGATCCAGCTCGACTTCAACATGCCCGACCGATTCGAGCTTGAATACACCTCCCCGGATGGCACTCGTCAGCGCCCGGTGCTCATCCACCGTGCACTCTTCGGTTCGATCGAGCGGTTTTTCGGTGTGCTCACCGAGCACTACGCCGGTGCGTTCCCCGTCTGGCTGGCGCCGGTACAGGTGGTTGGCATCCCCGTCGCGGACGGACACGTCCCCTACCTCAACGGGTTGATGGCCCAGCTCCGGACGCGTGGTATCCGCGCCGAGGTCGACTCCAGCGACGACCGGATGGCGAAGAAGATCGTCAACCACACCAATCAGAAGGTGCCGTTCATGCTGCTCGCGGGTGACCGCGATGTGGATGCCGACGCCGTCAGCTTCCGTTTTGGTGACCGCACCCAGATCAACGGGGTTCCGCGCGACAAAGCGGTCGAGGCCATCGTGGATTGGGTGTCGCGGCGGGAGAATGCTAGGCCCACTGCGGAACTCGTCGCTATCGGCGCAACAGCAGAAGGGGGCTGACGTGGATGCGAAGGAGACGATCGTAGACCGCGGCGTCGGCGACCCGGATCACCTGCAGCGGCTTTGGACACCACATCGGATGTCCTACATCGCCGAGGCGCCGATGAAGACCGGCCGCGCGACGGCCACCGAGCCGTTCAGTGACATCCCGACGATGTCCGACGAGGACGGTCTAGTGGTCGCCCGCGGCGAACTGGTCTACGCCGTTCTGAACCTTTACCCGTACAACCCCGGCCACCTGATGGTGGTGCCCTACCGCAGGGTGTCTGAACTCGAGGAACTCACCGTTGAGGAAGCCGCTGAGCTGATGGCGTTCGCGCAGAAAGCGATTCGCGTCATCAAAGCGGTCTCGCAACCACATGGATTCAATGTCGGCCTCAACCTCGGCCAGTCGGCGGGCGGCAGTCTGGCCGAGCATCTGCACATGCATGTGGTACCGCGCTGGGGCGGTGACGCCAACTTCATCACGATCATTGGGGGCTCCAAGATTATCCCGCAATTGTTGAGGGACACCCGTCAGTTGCTGGCCGCCGAGTGGGGTAACCAACAGTGAGCGACTTCTACCTGATGACCCGTGCGGCCTACGCGAAGCTGTCGCGACCGGTGGCCAAGGGTGCACTGCGACTGGGTTTGACGCCCGACGCCGTCACTATCCTCGGCACCGCCGGCACGGTACTGGCCGCCCTCGTCCTGTTCCCGATTGGGCAGCTGTTCGTGGGTGCGTTCGCCGTCGCGTTTTTTGTCCTTTCCGACATGCTCGACGGTGCGATGGCCCGCGAACGAGGGGGCGGCACCCGGTTCGGCGCAGTGCTGGACGCGACGTGTGACCGGATCAGCGACGGGGCCCTGTTCTGTGGGCTGCTCTGGTGGGCTGCCTTTGGGCGCGAGAGTGCAGAACTGGTGGTCGCGACGATGATTTGCCTGGTGTCCTCGCAGGTCATCTCCTACATCAAGGCCCGTGCGGAAGCCAGCGGTCTGTCCGGCGACGGCGGGCTGATAGAGCGGCCGGAGCGGTTGGTGATCATCCTGCTCGGAGCGTGCCTGTCCGATCTTCCGTTCCTCCCGCTGCCGTGGCTGCTCGACGTCGCCATGTGGGCGTTGGCGGTGGCCAGCGTGGTGACCGTGGGGCAGCGGCTGCACAGCGTGCGGACCTCAGCAGGGGCAGTGGAGTCGCTCCCGGTGGCCGACAGCAGTGAAAAACCCGAGGCTACCGAACAATGACACAGGACCTGGCCGGGCCGAACAGCGACCGCGGCGGCTTTTTCCCGCGCCCGGGCTCGTGGGCCGGCCACCTCACCGACTGGGGGTACGCAGCCGGCTGGCGATTGGTGCGCGCTGCTCCGGAATTCTTGGCGCGCAATGCGTTCGGGGCGGGTGCGAAGTACGCGGCACGTAGCGGCGGACCCGAGCAGCTGCGTAAGAACCTGGCCCGGGTGCTCGGGGTGGCGCCCGAGCAGGTGCCGGATGAGCTGATTCGTGCTTCGCTTGCCTCCTATGCCCGATACTGGCGGGAGGCGTTTCGGTTGCCGTCGATGGATCACGCAGAGCTGGGCGAGCGGTTGAGTGTGCAGGACATCGAGATGGTGTGGTCGGCAATGGAGAATGGTCGCGGGGCCGTGTTGGCGCTGCCGCACAGCGGCAACTGGGATATGGCCGGGGTGTGGATGGTGCAGAACCACGGCACATTCGCCACAGTCGCCGAGCGGCTCAAGCCCGAGTCGCTGTACCGCCGGTTCCTCGCCTACCGAGAGAGCCTGGGTTTCGAGGTAGTTCCGCATTCGGGTGGTGAGCAGCCGCCATTCGACGTGCTGTGCGACTGGCTCGGCGACAACGGCGTCGTGTGTCTGATGGCCGACCGAGACCTATCCAGCACCGGAGTGCAGGTCGACTTCTTCGGCGAGCCGACCCGGCTGCCGGCAGGTCCGGCCAAGCTCGCCCTTCAAACCGGTGCGGCGCTCTTTCCGGCGCACTGCTGGTTCGAGGAAGACGGTTGGGGCATTCGGATATACCCGGAGCTGGACACCTCGTCGGGCGACGTCGCGGCCATCACCCAGGTGTTGGCCGACCGGTTCGCCGACAACATTGCTGCGCACCCCGCCGATTGGCACATGCTGCAGCCGCAGTGGCTGGCCGACCTGTCCGATGAGCGCAGGGCCCGCCTGGAGGAGACCTGATGGCTAGCCGCTTGATGAGGCAGCGGTCCTGATGCGCATTGGCATGGTCTGTCCGTACTCGTTCGATGTGCCCGGCGGCGTGCAATCACACATTCTGCAGCTCGCCGAGGTGATGCACGGGTACGGGCACGAGGTCAGTGTGCTCGCGCCGGCCTCTGCTGAAGTAGATGTTTCCCTGCCCGACTACGTGGTCTCCGGTGGCAAGGCCGTTCCGATTCCGTACAACGGCTCGGTAGCCAGACTGCGGTTCGGTCCGGCCACACACCGGAAAGTGAAGAAGTGGCTCGTGGCGGGCGAGTTCGATGTGCTGCATCTGCACGAGCCCAATGCCCCGAGCCTGTCGATGTTGGCGCTCAAAATCGCTGAAGGGCCGATCGTCGCAACTTTTCACACCTCAACGACGAAGTCGCTCACTTTGTCGGTGTTCGAGCCCATTCTTCGGCCGATGCACGAGAAGATCGTCGGCCGGATCGCGGTGTCGGACCTGGCCAGGCGCTGGCAGATGGAGGCGCTCGGCAGCGATGCCGTCGAGATCCCGAACGGTGTCGACGTCGCGTCGTTCGCGTCGGCCCCGCGGCTTGACGGGTACCCGCGTCCCGGAAAGACGGTGCTGTTCTTGGGACGTTTCGATGAGCCACGCAAGGGAATGGCCGTACTGCTCGCCGCGCTACCCACGCTCGTCGAGCGGTTTGCCGACATCCAGATACTCGTCGTAGGCCGCGGAGATGAAGAAGAATTACGCGCCGACGCAGGCTCGCTGGCCGGCCATCTGCACTTCCTGGGCCAAGTCGACGATGCAGTGAAGGCCTCGGCGATGCGCAGCGCGGACGTGTATTGCGCCCCTAACACCGGTGGAGAGAGCTTCGGCATCGTGCTTGTGGAGGCGATGGCCGCGGGCACCGCGGTGGTAGCCAGTGACCTCGACGCGTTTCGGCGGGTTTTGGTCGACGGCGGGGCCGGACGGTTGGCGCCCGTCGATGACTCGGCAGCGCTGGCGGCGGGCCTCATCGAGGTGCTCAGCGACGATGTCGTCCGGGCGCGCTATGTCGCCTGTGCAACGGATTCGGTGCAACGCTACGACTGGTCGGTTGTCGCCAAGCAGATCATGCGGGTATACGAGACGGTCGCGGGTGCAGGCGTGAAGGTGCAGGTGGCGGGCTCGGCGGGCAGGAGCGAAGCGACCGGGGGGATTTCGGCGCCGGGCAGGAGCGAAGCGACCGGGGGAATGACGTGATCCCGTGGGTGACTGCGGTCGTGGTCGCCGTACTGCTCGCGGCGGTCCTGCTGGCGGGTGCCTGGGCCTATCAGACCGCCAACCGGCTCGACCGGTTGCACGTTCGCTACGACTTGTCGTGGCAGGCCCTCGACGGGGCGCTGGCCCGGCGGGCGGTCGTGGCACGCGCGGTGGCGGTCGATGCTTACGGCGGAGGGCCGGAGGGTAAACGGCTGGCTTTCCTGGCGGGCGCTGCCGAGCGGGTGTCGCGGTCGGGCCGCGAGGCGGCCGAGAACGAGCTGTCCGGGGCACTGGCGAGGGTGGACCCGGCCTCGTTGCCGGTGGCCCTGGTCGCCGAGCTGGCCGACGCCGAAGCGCGGGTGCTGCTAGCCCGCCGCTTCCACAATGACGCGGTCCGCGACACCCTGGCTCTGCGCGAACGCCCCGCGGTGCGCATCTTGCGACTCGGTGGAACAGCCTCGCTGCCAAGTTATTTCGAGATATCCGAGGGTGGCGAGGTTTCGACGCGCGAGGAAGTGCCGGTGAACAGACGCACGTCGGCGCGTGTCCTGCTGCTTGACCACGACGGCGCCGTGCTGCTGTTGTGCGGTTCGGATCCGGCAGCCTCGGGCGAGGCCACGCCCGCCCCGCGGTGGTGGTTCACCATAGGCGGTGCAGCCCAGGTGGGGGAGTCGTTGGCCCAGACGGCGGTTCGCGAACTCCAGGAGGAGACCGGCCTGCGAGTATTCGCCGCCGACATGGTCGGCCCAGTCTGGCGTCGCGACGCCGTCATTGATTTCAACGGGTCGGTAATCCGCAGTGAAGAGATCTACTTCATACATCGGTCGAGTCGATTCGAACCCTCGGAATTGGGCCGCACCGGCCTGGAGCGGACCTACATTCATGATCACCGCTGGTGCGATGCGACAATGATCGACGAACTGGCCGCCGACGGCGAGACCGTGTACCCGCTGCAGCTGGGTGAACTTCTCGACGAGGCGAACGCGCTGGCCGACGCCCCTGATGCGGTACTTCAGCGGCCACTGGAATCGATCAGGTGACGGCTGTTTCGCCCTACGCGTCAGCACCGGACCGATGACGTTCGCCGCCGCATCTAGACTGGACCAGCAGCTATTGAAGGAGATTACGGTGGAATCCGAAACGTCTGGGGAAGGCCTGGGGGTGCCACCCGCGCGCGGGACTGCGCGGGTCAAGCGCGGCATGGCCGAGATGCTCAAGGGCGGCGTCATCATGGACGTCGTCACCCCCGCGCAGGCCCGGCTCGCCGAAGCGGCGGGTGCCGTGGCCGTGATGGCGCTCGAACGAGTTCCCGCCGACATCCGGGCGCAGGGCGGAGTGTCGCGTATGAGCGATCCCGACATGATCGAGGGCATCATCGACGCCGTCACGATCCCGGTGATGGCCAAGGCGCGCATAGGCCACTTCGTGGAGGCGCAGATCCTGCAGAGCCTCGGCGTCGACTATGTCGACGAGTCAGAAGTGCTCACGCCCGCCGACTACGCCCACCACATCGATAAATGGAAGTTCACCGTTCCGTTTGTCTGCGGAGCTACCAACCTGGGCGAGGCGTTGCGTCGGATTACCGAGGGTGCCGCGATGATTCGCTCCAAGGGTGAAGCCGGCACTGGAGACGTTTCCAACGCCACCACCCACATGCGTGAGATCGGTGGTGAGATTCGTCGCCTCACATCGCTGGCGGAAGACGAATTATATGTTGCTGCAAAAGAATTGCAGGCTCCCTACGATCTGGTCGTCGAGGTTGCGCGGGCCGGCAAGCTGCCGGTCACATTGTTTACCGCGGGTGGCATCGCCACGCCGGCTGACGCGGCGATGATGATGCAACTAGGCGCGGAAGGAGTCTTCGTCGGCTCGGGAATTTTCAAGTCCGGCGATCCGGCCCAACGGGCCGCGGCGATCGTCAAGGCTACTACTTTCTACGACGACCCTGACGTGCTGGCGAAGGTGTCTCGTGGGCTGGGGGAGGCGATGGTCGGCATCAACGTGGAGGACATCGCCGCCCCGCACCGGCTCGCCGAACGTGGTTGGTAGACGTATTCAATGAGTGGTATGCGCGAAGAGTGAAGATAGTCTGATGGCGATCGAAGAGATCCTCGATCTGGAGCAGATCGACGCCAACATCTATCGCGGGGGCGTATTCAGCCCCGAGTCCGGTTTTCTGCAGCGCACATTCGGGGGCCACGTAGCAGGCCAGTCGCTGGTGTCCGCGGTGCGCACCGTTGACCCGAAGTTCCAGGTGCACTCACTGCACGGGTATTTCCTGCGCGCGGGCGACGCCCGGTCACCGTCGGTCTACACGGTCGAGCGGATCCGCGATGGCGGTTCATTCTGCACACGTCGGGTGGCGGCGATCCAGCATGGCGAGACGATCTTTTCCATGTCGGCGTCCTTCCAGGCCGACCAGAGCGGCATCGAGCATCAGGACCCGATGCCGGTGGCCCCGCCGCCCGATGACATCCCCGACTTCAAGGCGGCCAGTCGGGTGTTCGACGATGCGAGCTTCCGGCAGTTCGACGAGTGGGACGTGAGGATCATCCCGCGGGACCAACTTGGTATGCGCGAAGGCAAAGCCTCTCAGCAGCAGGTCTGGTTCCGGCACCGAGATCCGCTGCCCGACGACCACGTGCTGCACATCTGCGCGTTGGCCTACATGAGTGACCTCACGCTGCTGGGCTCGGCCCAGGTCAATCACGGGGAGGTTCGGAAGCACCTGATGGTGGCGTCGCTGGACCACGCGATGTGGTTCATGCGGGCGTTTCGGGCCGACGAATGGCTGCTCTACGACCAGTCATCGCCGTCGGCCAGTGGGGGGCGCTCGCTGACGCAGGGAAAAATCTTTAATCGAAACGGCGACATGGTCGCGGCGGTGATGCAGGAGGGTCTCACCCGTTTCGTCCGCGACTTCACGCCGGGCCGCCGGTGAGCCCCCGTGTCGGTGTTCTCGCGTTGCAGGGCGACACTCGCGAACACCTCGCGGCGCTGCGCGTCGCGGGGGCGGAGGCGGTCACCGTGCGACGGGCGAGTGAACTCAGCGTCGTAGACGCGCTGGTGATTCCGGGCGGCGAGTCCACCACGATGAGCCACCTGCTTCGCGAATTTGAACTCTTCGAGCCGCTGCGTGCCCGACTGGCCGATGGCATGCCCACCTATGGGTCATGCGCCGGAATGATCTTGTTGGCCACCGAAATCCTCGACGCCGGCGCGGCCGGACGCGAAGCCATACCGTTGATGGCAATCGATATGACAGTGCGTCGCAACGCTTTCGGACGCCAGGTCGATTCATTCGAGAATGACGTCATGTTCGACGGACTTGACCGTCCGGTGCACGCGGTATTCATCCGTGCACCGTGGGTGGAGCGGGTGGGTCCCAGTGTGCAGGTGTTGGCACGCGCAGCCGGTCACGTCGTGGCCGTGCGCCAAGGCGGCAACCTCGCGACCTCTTTTCATCCGGAGATGACCGGCGATGGTCGCGTGCATGGACTGTTCGTCGATATCGTCTCCGGCCGCGCCTGAGCGGATCGGGCGCGCAAACGGACGCTGGCGGTGCGTCAGCGCGCCGAACCCGCTGAAGGTTTGCGGGCTCAGCGGATCTGCAGGCCAGTGATGGCGCGTGCCATCACCAGGCGCTGGATCTCGCTGGTGCCCTCGAAGATGGTGAAGATCTTGGCATCGCGGTGCATGCGCTCGACGGGGTACTCGCGGGTGTAGCCGTTGCCGCCGAGGATCTGGATCGCCTCGTCAGTGACGTGAACGGCGGTCTCACTGGCCACCAGCTTGGCCATCGATCCCTCGGCAGATTCAAACTCCCTGCCATTGCGGGCCATCCACGCGGCGCGGTAGACCAGCAGGCGGGCAGCATCG
>CAXMSM010000498.1:0-9380 GCA_964195655.1 uncultured Gammaproteobacteria bacterium
CCTCGAACTCATCGGAAAAACTACCGCGCGCGCTGCCAAATACTGCCCATCCCCCCGGTCCGCTGCCGAAGCGACCGCGTGTGTTTGACCTGACCTAGGTCACTATTCCGGGGCGAGAGCGGCGCAGCGCTTGGACCTGCTGATTTAGGGGCCTTCGGACCGGAATGTGCGCACTGTCGGGGTCGTCGGCTCAACCGACGCGTCCCACTAGCCCTGCCCCGAATCACGATGCGCGGTGGCAAGTTCTTGATACAACAGCGCGTTCCTACGAATGTTGGCCACAGCCTCCTCGCTGAGCTCGCGGCGAACCTTGCCCGGAACCCCGGCCACCATCGACCGCGGTGGTATCACTGCACCCTCAGGCACCACCGCACCTGCCGCGATCAGCGAACCGGCACCGATGATGGCACCGTTGAGTACCACCGCTCCCATGCCGACCAGCGAGTCGTCCTCGACGGTGCAGCCATGCAGCACCGCGTTGTGCCCGATGCTGACGCCCGAACCCACCCGGGCCGGGAAGCCGGGGTCGACGTGAATCGTGACGCCGTCCTGGACGTTGGTGCCCGCACCGATCTCGATGGGCTCTGCCTCGGCACGCAGGACTGCTCCGTACCAGGCGCTCGACCCGGCCGCCAGAACGACTTGACCGATCACAGTGGCATTCGGCGCCACCCAGCTCTGTGGGTGCAGCTTGGGCGTGCGCCCGGCGAAGGGAAGAATCAAAGGTTCGGGCATGGCTGCCATCGTAGGACCGAGTGACCCCAGATGGGACACCACGTGAGATCCCTACGCCGTGATTTCAGGAACGGCGTCGACGGCTGTGACGAAGATCCCCACGCCTTGTGAAGTTTGCTCGTATCTGGAAAAGTGCAGTTCAGCGAGCTAGCAGTAACGTCCGCGCCTGCTGGTGCGACACATTCTTGACTTGGACGTGACGATTTCCTGGGCATACCATGCCAGGCGACCTGACGAGGATGAGGAGTACAACGTGAAGACTCGTACGAGCAAGGCCTTCGGAGTCGCGGTAGGGGCCGCCGCGATCGCCCTATCGGTTCCGCTGGCGGTCAGCGCTCAGGCCGAGCCGACCACCACTCCGGTTGCCGAGATCCCCGATCCTCAGGGCTCGGAATGCGGTGCGTTCAAGGACGCGATGCCCAAGTGGAAGAGCCTGGCCACCGTGCCGGTCGGCACTGCTTTGGCCAGCATCCCCGACCTCAGCTCGTTCAGCGCAGCGATCTCGGGCAAGCTCAACCCGGCCGTCAACATCGTTCCGGTGCTCGACAACGGACCGTATGTGGTGTTCGCGCCGACCAATGAGGCGTTCGCGGCGCTGCCGCCTGAACAACTCGAAATGTTGCGCACCGACCCGGCCGCGCTGACCAGCCTGATGTACTACCACGTCTTCCTCGGGCTCCTGGGCCCTGATGACGTCAAGGGGCAGCGGCCGACGCAGCAAGGCGAAGAGATCGAGGTGACCGGCTCTGGCGGTGACGTCGCAGTCAACGAGACCGCGAAGGTCATCTGTGGCGGCATCCCGGCGGAGAATGCCAGGATCTACGTGATCGACCAGGTGCTCGACCCGGCTGAGGCACCCACACCGATCGCCCCGGCGACGACGAGCACGACCGCGACGAGCACGACCGCGACGGAGACATCGGCTGCGGAGACAGCTCCAGCGGAGTCCTCCGCTGCGGAGACGCCAGCTGCGGAATCACCAGCCGCTGAATCACCAGCCGCTGAATCACCCGCACCGGCCGGATAGTCCCCGTTGCGATTTCGGCGCGCGCAGTGACGCTAAACGGTCATTGAGCGCGCCGAATTCGCTCAAAGGCCAAGGTCGCGGCCGATGATCTCCTTCATGATCTCGGTGGTGCCGCCGAAGATCGTCTGGATGCGGGAGTCCACGTAGGCGCGAGTTACTCGGTACTCCATCATGTAGCCGTAGCCGCCGTGCAGCTGCACGCAGCCGTCGATCACTTTCTTGGCCGTCTCGGTGGCCCACCACTTCGCCTTTGCGGCCTCGACCGCGGTCAGCTCGCCGTCTACGACCCCTTGTAGGCACCGGTCGATGTATTGCTCGGTCACTTCGAGTTCGGTGTCCATCTCGGCGAGCAGAAAGCGGTTGTGCTGGAAGCTGCCGATCGGCTGTCCGAACGCCTTACGATCCTTGGCGTATTGCACTGTCTGCCGCCAGGTTTCGCGGGCACCGGCGGCAGCCGAGATGGCGATCGAGAGTCGCTCAGAGGGCAGGTTCTGCATCAGATGGTAAAAGCCACGGCGCTCCTTGCCGAGCACGTTGGCCGACGGCACCCGGACGTTCTCGAAGTGCAATTCGGACGTGTCCTGCGCGTGCAGGCCCATCTTGTCGAGCTTGCGGCCGCGAGTGAATCCGGGCATGTCCCGCTCGACAACCAGCAACGAGAAGCCTTTATGCCCGGCCTCAGGGTCGGTGCGCGCCACGACGACGACCAGGTCGCAGTTGATGCCCGACGAGATGAATGTCTTAGAGCCGTTGAGGATCCAGTCGTCGCCGTCACGCACGGCGGAGGTGCGGATGCCTGCCAGGTCACTGCCGGCACCAGGTTCGGTCATCGCGACCGCGATGATCGCCTCGCCGCTTGCGATCCCGGGCAGCCAGCGCCTTTTCTGCTCATCGTTGGACAGATTCTTGAAGTACGGTCCGACCACGTCGTTGTGCAAGCTCAGCGCCGGCCCGGGCACGCCGGCCTTGGCTATCTCCTCGTCGATTACGGCATTGAATCGGAAGTCGTCGGTGCCACCGCCGCCGTACTCCTCGGGCATGTTGAACCCGATGAGCCCGTGCCTGCCAGCTGCCACATAGGCCGACCGGTCGACGATGCGCTCGGTCTCCCACTTGTCGGTGTTCGGCACCAGCTCGCTGTCGATGTACCCGCGGACGGTGTCGCGGAACGCCTCGTGCTCAGCTTCATAGATCAGTCGCTTCATCGGGTTTCCCAACCTCCGCTCAAGTGTCGTAGTTGACTTACTTGGCTTTCCATACGGGCTGACGCTTCTGCGCGAACGCCAACGGACCCTCCTTCGCGTCTTCGGTCGCGAATACCGTCGCAACCTCACGCATGGTCCGCGACCACCCCGGCTCGTCGGCGGCCACTACACCGGCGTCGACTCCGACCGCTACACGCTTGCTGGCCTGGACCGCAAGCGGCGCGTTGACCGTGATGCGCTGAGCCAGCGCCAGCGCTGCCTCCAGTACCGCATCCTTCTCGCCGTCGGGGACCACCTCATTGATCAATCCCCATTTGAGGGCCTCGTTGGAGGTGATCGGCTCGCCGGTGAACATCATCTCCAGCGCCACCTTGCGCGGAAGTTGGTCGACAATGCGGAAAACACCGCCCGCGGCGGCGATCAGCCCCCGCTTCACCTCGGGCAGACCGAACTTCGCGCTCTCGCCGGCGACGACGAGGTCACTGGCCAGCGCAAGTTCGGTGCCGCCACCGAGTGCGGTGCCGTTGACGGCGGCGATCGTCGGCTTGTCGATGAAATGGCGCACGTAGCCCGCGAACCCCCACTTGGGGCGGTCGGGATGACCGATGTTCTCACCCCTCGACAGTGCCTTCAGATCGGCACCGGCACAGAAGGACTTGTCTCCGGCGCCGGTGATCACGACGACCCAGACGTCCGGGTCTCGCTGCGCCTCGGCCATCGCGTCACCCAAAGCGATGCTGACCGCGCTGTTGATGGCGTTGCGCGCCTCTGGCCGGTTGATCGTGATGATCATGACGTTGCCTCGGCGCTCGGACAGTGCCGCGAGAGCCTCCGCGCTTGTTTCGGTCACAGCAGTTCCAGGATTGTGGCGTTGGCTTGGCCGCCGCCCTCACACATTGTCTGTAATCCGTATTGAATTCCCTTGTCCCGCATGTGGTAGAGCATCGTGGTCATGATGCGGGCGCCCGAACCGCCCAACGGGTGGCCCAGTGCGATCGCACCCCCGTTGGGGTTGAGCTTCTTCTCGTCGGCACCGATATCCTTCAGCCACGCCAGCGGTACCGGGGCGAAGGCCTCGTTGACCTCGAATACACCGATCTCACGGAGCGAAAGACCGGAGCGCTGGAGGGCCTTCTGTGTGGCCGGGATCGGTGCGGTCAGCATGATCACCGGGTCGGCGCCCGCAAGCACCGCGGTGTGCACCTTCGCAAGCGGCTTGAGCCCCAGCGACTTCGCCTTCTCGGCGGACATGAACAGCAGTGCCGCCGAACCGTCGGAGATCTGCGAACTGTTCCCGGCGTGGATCACGCCATCCTCTTTGAACGCGGGCTTGATCTTGCCGATCGATTCGATGGTGCCGCCGCGACGGATCCCCTCGTCCTTCAGCACCACGCTTTCCTGGTCCTTGATCGCGACGATCTGATCGTCGAAGGCACCGGAATCTTGTGCAGCAGCTGCTTTTTCGTGCGATCCGAGTGAGAACTGATCCAAGTCGGTGCGATTGAGGTCCCACTGTTCGGCAATCATCTCGGCACCGACACCCTGGTTGGGCGTCTGGCGATAGCGACCTCGGAACGCCTCCGGGTAGGGATGACCGCCGTTCGCCAACGACGCGCCCATCGGCGTACGTGACATGGATTCCACACCACCGGCGACCACCACGTCGTAATGGCCGGCGACCACGCCCGCGGCAGCGAAATGCACCGACTGCTGGCTGGACCCACACTGTCGGTCCACCGTCACCCCGGGCACCGATTCTGGCCACCCCGCCGCGAGCACCGCGGTGCGCGCGATGTCGAGCGCCTGCTCACCGGCTTGCATGACGCAACCCCAGATGACGTCGTCAACGATGGCCGCGTCGACACCCGCGCGTTCGACCAGGCCATTGAGTACCTGCGCGGAGAGTTCTGCCGGGTGCACCCCCGCCAAGCCGCCGTTGCGCTTTCCGACCGGTGAACGGACGGCCTCGACGATCACAGCTTCGGCCATGGAGATACTCCTTCAGTTTCAGTGGTCTGCCACGAACGTAAACGAACAAGGTTTACTAGGTCAACCTACTGATTGGCAGCCGGACGTCGAAAGCGCGATTCCTTTTTCGACCCGGCATCGGTGCAGCCACATGGTTTACTGAGTTGCATAGCTCGCCGGTTCATCGGTGACCAGTTCTTGGGAGAGGTCGTGACGCGTAGCACCCGGCTGGCGCCGATGATCGGCCCGGACGCAGCCAGTGCCAGTTCGGCAGTCCGCTCCCCCAAAACCGCCGAACTCGTCGCAGGAACACTACGTCGAATGGTCGTCGAGGGCACCCTCACAGATGGTGACTTCCTGCCCAACGAGGCCGAGTTGATGACCCACTTCGGTGTGAGTCGGCCGACGTTGCGCGAAGCCGTCAGGGTCCTGGAATCCGAACGACTCGTCGAGGTGCGCCGCGGCTCCCGCACCGGTGCGCGTGTACGGGTGCCCGGCCCGGAGATCGTCGCGCGGCCCGCCGGGCTGCTCCTGGAGTTATCCGGGGCGACGATCGCCGACCTGCTGACCGCAAAGTCCGGCATCGAGCCGATGGCCGCACGACTGCTCGCCGAATCCGGATCTGATGAGGCGTTCGACGAACTCGAGCAGATGCTCGCCGCCGATATCCCAGCGGGCTTGCAGTCAGGTCGCCTGGCCGAAAGCACCGGGGCGTTTCACCTGCGGGTAGTGCAGCTGTCGGGCAATGCCACGTTGGGAATCGTCGCCGGCATGCTCCACGAGATCACCGTGCGCCACACGGCATTCGTCGTCAAAGCACGCCGCCCGGTGTCGAAGACCGATTACGAGAAGCTGTTGCGGTCCTACCGCAAGCTCCTGCAATACCTGCGCGCGGGCGACGCTGAGGGCGCCGAGGCGCATTGGCGCAAGCACCTCGACACATCGCGGGAGTTGCTACTGAAAGGACTGGAAAGCGTTCCGGTCCGCGATGTGATGGGTTAATCGGTCCCAGTTTCAGCTCGCGTCGGCGCTGCCCTTCTGCCAGGTCATGTGCACCGGCACCGTGTCGTCCCAAGGCTGACGCGTCACCATGTCGGCGACGAGGATGTAACCACGCTCGAACTCTCCGGTGGCGGCGTCGACCAGACGATACTGCTGGCGCTGTCGGTGGATCGGCTGCGCGTCGAGAAGCAACACCAGCACCTCGCCGGGTTCGAAGTGGCATCGCTTCTGCAGCGCGGCGATCAGCTGCTCATTATGCATATGGCCGTCGCCGAAATTCCATCCGATCGCGGTGCTGCAGATCCGCTCACCGTCGGTCAACACGTAGTCGGCTTCGTCGTGGCCGGCCATCACCCGGTGGGCGAGCGTGAACATGGCCCTGCCGTGGGTGTTGAAAGAGCGGAATGCGTACCCCATGTACTGGTACATCTCGGCAGTTTCCGGGCTGCCGTAGAACTTCTCCATCTGCGCGGCAGGCATGCTGGCAATCGCGACGATCCCATCTGCAATCTTGGCGTCCGCCGACGGCTTGATACACCACAGCGAAGTGTCCCAGTTACCCGCGTAGTAGCGCATGCCGGGCAGAAAAGACACCTTGCGCGGGAACAGGTTTCCGAGCACGACGGTGCCCGCGACGACGACGAACAGCACGATCGGCCACGGGCTTTGCAGGTCTGATAAGCCGATACCGGCATGGCCGACGAACAGTGCCAGCACGCTGAACATCATGAACACGTTCCACTCCAGGGGCACACCCATCGGGATCGACGACAGGATGCCGAAGTGGAAGCACAGCATCACGAACGCAGCGATCGCGGTGACCCAGCCTCCATGGGAGAAGAACAGCACCAGTGGTACCAGCAACTCGATGGCGGTGGAAAAATGGGCCAGCCACCGCGATGCCCGGCCCGGCCGCAGATCGTCGGGGAAGTGTTCGAAGAACTGGCGTTTGATCCACCGGGGCCGAAACACCGGGTTGTTGCTCATCATGGTCGAGATGACAAACGGGAAGTGCTTGTTGAGCTTCGAGGTCGCCGCACCCATCCAGATGACCAGGCAGACGAGTTTGGCGGCGATGACGATATCGGCGCCGCTGAACAGAAAGCACACCGCGAGCGCGCCGTAGACCTCACCGCGGGCGGCCAGGAATATCACCTTGTCGCGCAGGCCCGCGACTGCCAGAAGCCCGATGATGGTCGCGGTCTGCCAGACCGGCAGCACACCCACGTCACTGCCCAGCTCGGGGATCGGGCCGGTGCCATCAGAAAACAGAGCGAAGACCAAGAACACCAACAGCGCGCCATAGAGCAGCGCGTCAAACGGGGTGCGGGAGTCACCACTGGTCAGTGGCACTCGACCGGGCCACGGTGGCAACCGAATCGTTCCGGGCCGCAGCCAGTACAGGATCGATCCCATCGGCGGGAAGAATCGGTTGTTCAGCGGGCCGAACCCGCAACCCAGCCCGACGACCTCGAACAACATCGTGAAGAACACGACCTTCTGGTAGACGATCGGCTCGCGGTACCAGGAGGCGACGTTCGTGAAGCCATCGATGCCATCGGTGCTCAGCACGATCAGCCACGCAACGAGGACATACAACACGATCTTCACGACATAGAAGAGGTGCAACACGATCGGCGTGCCAAAGCCGACCTCGGCCCAGTGCCGCGCCATTGGGACGATGCGCTCGGCGCGGGTGCCCTTGCTCCACTGCGGGTAATCGACGACGGGCGCGTCCTGCTTGAGAAACCCCATGGCTCACAAGATTAGAACGTGTTCCTGTTCACCTCGGCGCGAACAGACACAAAATCGCACGATCAAGCCCGGAAACGCGCGAGTTTGCGTCTTCTCGCCGGGAAAAGGCTAGGTGCCCCGTTCGGATCCGATCGGAACGCTGGACCGTTAGGCGGCGTGGTATCCAGCATCCGTCATTGGCGTGCCATGGCGACACGGAGCCGCTCCTCGGGGCTGATGAGGTGGTCGGAATTCTCGGCGTCGTCGTCGATGTCGATTTGCACCCACTTCACCTTGCCGTTGAACGAGCTGGCACCCGGTGCGTAGTCGTCACTGACCGAGGTGCCGGTGTCTTCACCGAGGTCGGTGGTCTCATCGGCGGAGAAGACCATCGGGATCGTCGACTCCACACGACCCGTTCCTGCCTGCTCGCCATCGACGAAGAGGGCCACATCGCCACCCTTGCCCAGGCCGCCGCCGTCGTAGGTGAACTGGACACGAACCTGGCGCTCGCCGGGCGCGACCTCACCGTCGGCATAGGTCTTGTACTGCTCAAGGCCGAACGTGTTGTAGCAGTAGGCCAACCTTCCCTCGTGCATGTACAACGACCAGCCGCCGTACTGGCCGCCCTGCGCTATGAGGGCGCCGGATCCGCCGCCCTCGGGCACGACGATCTCGGCGGTCACAGCATGCGACTTGTTCTTGACATTGATGACGCTGCCCTCCGACAGCCGCTTCATGCCACGGAACATGAGCTGGGAGTTGCCCTTCACTAGGACGGGTCGGCCGGCAAGGTCGCTGTTGAAGCGCTCGACGCGCCGGTCGTCGAGCGGGAAGACGTTGTACCTCGCTCCTTCGATCATGAACAGCCGTTGCAGCTCCGCCAGCTTCTCAGGATGCTCGGCGGCGAGGTCGCGCGCCTGGGTCCAGTCGTCGGGGCCGTACAGTTCCCACACGTCGTCCGCGATGTCGGGCGCCTCGCCGAGGAGCCACGGAATGCTGTGTCGGGTCACGGCTGTCCAGCCCTGGTGGTAGATGCCGCGGTTGACGAACATCTCGAAGTACTGTGTCTCGCGGCGTTCGTCCGCGTCGCCGTCGTCGAACGAATAGCGCATGCTGACGCCGTGCAGTGGTTGCTGGGCGACGCCGTGGACCTCTTGCGGCTCCGGGAGGCCGGCCGCGTCGAGCACTGTCGTGGCGATGTCGATCACGTGGTGGAAGTGCTGGCGTGTCTCACCCTTGGCCGCGATCCCGGCGGGCCAGTGGACGATGGTGCCGTTACGCGTGCCGCCCCAGTGCGATGCGATCTGCTTGGTCCACTGATAGGGGGTGTCCATCGCGTGCGCCCACCCGACGGCGTAGTGATTGAACGCCGCGGGTGTTCCGAAATCGTCGATGCGCGCGGCCATGAACTCGGGCGTCTCGACATCGGTCACACCGTTGAGCGTGAGCATCTCGTTGAACGTCCCGTTCGGTGTGCCCTCGGCAGATGCGCCGTTGTCGCCGATGATGTAGTAGATCAGCGTGTTGTCGAGCACGCCGAGGTCGTCGACCGCGTCGACCAGCCGACCAAGGTGATGGTCGGTGTGGTCGAGGAACCCGGCATAGACCTCCATCTGTCTTGACAGCACCGGCTTGAGGTCGTCGGGCATGTCGTCCCAAGCGGGGATCTCGTCGGGGCGACCGGTCAGTTCCGCGTCATCAGGGAT
>CAXMSM010000499.1:0-3893 GCA_964195655.1 uncultured Gammaproteobacteria bacterium
TGGCCGACGCACGTGGCGTCGCGGAGTCCGCGTCAGCCGCGGTCGACGGTATCCAGGTCGAACAGAAAGTGATCGACGGGCAGGCAGTGCAGGCGCTGGTCGATCTCAGCGAGGGCGCCGAGATGATCGCCGTCGGCAGTCGCGGACTGGGGAAGTGGGAACGTCGGCTGCTCGGTTCGGTCAGTACTGGGCTGGTGCAGCACGCGCACTGCCCTGTCGCGGTGATCCATGACGAGGATCCTTTGATCCCGCATCCGGGGCAGGCACCCGTGGTCGTGGGTATCGACGGCTCTCCGGCATCTGAACGCGCCACCGGGATCGCGTTTGACCAGGCATCGCACCGCGGTGTCGACCTGGTCGCGGTCCACGCCTGGAGCGACGTCGGCTACGAACTGCCCGGCGCCGGCTGGACGGAAACCCAAACCGAGGAGGACATGCTGCTGGCCGAGCGGTTGGCGGGCTGGCAGGAGCGCTACCCCGATGTGACCGTGCGCCGCGTGGTGCGTCGTGATCAACCGGGTCGCGCGCTGCTCGAAGAAGCTGAGCAGGCGCAGCTGCTGGTTGTGGGCAGCCACGGCCGAGGCGGTTTCGCAGGAATGCTGCTCGGCTCGGTGGGCTTGCAGGTCGTGCACTCGGCCCGGCTGCCGGTGATCGTGGCGAGGGGATCATGACCGCGGGCTCGCTTGACGTGGATATCAACGGGCTCGCCTGACGTGGATATCAACTAGTGCGAAGTGAGCCGTGCATAGCGGGTGACATGGTGATCGGTCGACCCGAACTCGAACTGTAATGCCGTCAGTCGTTTGAAGTAATGCCCGATCGCCAGTTCCTCGGTCATACCCATGCCGCCGTGCAGCTGCACCGCCTGCTGCCCGACGAACTGTGCCGCCCTACCGACCGTCGCTTTGGCCACCGAGACGGCGCGGGCACGCGTGGTGTCGTCAGACTCGAGGTGGAGGATCGCCAGATGCACAGCTGCGGCTGACTGCTCGACCTCCATGTACATGTCCACCATGCGGTGCTGCAGCACCTGGAAGCTGCCGATCGGTTGTCCGAACTGTTGGCGTTGCTTGCAGTACTCGACGGTGTCGGCCAGCACTTTTCGCATGCACCCGACCGCTTCTGCGCAAATTGCCGCTGCGCCTTCGTCGCGTGCTTGCGCCAGCGACGGCCACGCGCCGCCTTGGTCTCCGAGCAGCGCGGCGATCGGCAACCGAAGGCCGTCCAACACCACGTCCGAAGCCCGTCGGTCGTCGATCGTGCGGTAGTTCTGCAGCTCGATACCCGATGCGGCCGAGCCGATCTCGACCAAGAACAGCGAGATGCCATCGGCGGTGCGCCGCTCGCCCGACGTCCGTGCGGTGATCAGCACATGGCTGGCCAACGGCGTGCTGGCCGAGACGATTTTCGAGCCGGTCAGCATCCACTGGTCACCGTCGCGCCGGGCGACGGTCGAGATGTCCTGCCAGTGGTCCCCCGAGGTCGGCTCGGTGGCCGCCAGTGTGACGATTGCGGACCCCGAGACGATCTTTTCCAACAGTTCGGCGGCGACGGCGTTACGTGCGCGACGTAGCAAACCTGCTGCCACCACAGCTGTGTCGACGTACGGCTCGACCACCAGAGCGTGCCCCAGCGCCTCGGCGATCAGCATCATCTCCACTGGACCGCCACCTTCGCCCCCGCACTCCTCGGGTAGCGCGGCCCCGAGAATTCCGAGCTCATCGGCGAAGGCCCGCCAGATATCGGGCTGCCAGCCCTGCCCAGTTTTCGCGGCCGACCGACTCTTGTCGAGGTCGTAGCGAGTCGCGAGAAACCTACCGAGTCCGTCGCGCAGCAGTTCCTGTTCCTCGTTGAGTGTGAAGTCCATTTAAAGCCCCAATGCCGCCTTGGCCAGGATATTGCGCTGAATCTCGTTGCTACCAGCGTAGATTGAGCCCGCACGGTCATTGAAGTAACGCAGCGGTGCGACCGCCTGCCAGGCCTCTCCACTCACGTAACCGCCAGCGGGCTGCTCGAAGCCGGCGATAGGTCCTCCGGGACATGTGGCGTGGGGTTGGTATACACGTCCGCGCGGACCGGCCGCCTCCATCGCGAGCTCGGTGATCGACTGGCTCAGCTCGGTGCTCAGCACTTTGAGCATCGACGATTTCGCTCCCGGATTGCCGCCCTTTGCCACCACAGCCAGCACCGCGTACTCGAGGATCTCCAGGACCTCGGTGCGAATCCGCACATCTGCAAGCTTGCGCGCGAAAGCGGGATCGTCGAGCAGTCGACCCCCGCCAGATCCGGGTTGTTCGGCGGCCGCCGTGGCGATCTCGTCAGCCATCACCTGCAGTGGCGGTGCTGACGCGCCACCGCCGCGCTCGAACTCCAACAGGTATTTGGCCACGGTCCAGCCGTCATCGATCTCGCCGATCACGTTCGCTTTAGGCACCCGCACCTCATCGAAGAACACCTGGTTCTGCACCTCTTCCCCCGAGGTCATCACCAGAGGGCGGATCTCGATACCGGGTGAGGACATCTCACAGACGACGAAGGTGATACCCCGCTGCTTCTTGTCGGTCCGGGCGGTGCGCACCAGCGCGAATATCCAGTTCGCCTCCTGGGCGTGGGTAGTCCAGATTTTGCTGCCCGTGCAGATTAGGTGCTCACCGTCGTCGCGAGCGGACATTGACAGCGCGGCGAGATCCGAGCCCGCCTCCGGTTCGGAGTAGCCCTGGCAGAAGAACACCTCGCCGGTCAGGATCCGCGGCAGGAAATAGTTCTTCTGCTCGTCGGTGCCGAACTTGATGATCGCGTGGGCGACCATCCTGATCCCCATCGGAGACAGGGACGGTGCGCCGACCAGCGTTGACTCCCGGCTGAAGATGTAGTGCTGGGTCAGGCTCCAGTCGCAGCCGCCATAGGCGACCGGCCACGCAGGCGCAGCCCAGCCGTGTTCGTGCAGAATCCGCTGCCACTCCATGCTGGCGTCGTGGTCGGCGTAGACACTGGTCATGAGGCGACCGGCGCGACGTAACTCGGGCGTCAGCTTCTCGTCCAGAAAGTCGCGCACCTCGTCGCGGAACGCGAGGTCGGTCGCAGACCACTGCAGGTCCATCGAATACCCTTCTCTTCGCAGTGCTAGAGACACAGTAAACCTAGTTAGTTAAGTGGGTCTCTGGGGCCCACATCCGACCTATCGGAATCGCGGTATGTCCTCTAAAAGAGGCGCGGTCCCGGATGGTTGTTACTCAGTGAGTGGTGGCCCAATATCGACCATGGCGAATATGGAGTCAATAACCGGTGACGTGGGATTTGCAATGGGACTACGAAGTTGACGTCGTGTGTACCGACGCCGGTGTCGCGGGTTTGGCGGGTGCGATCTCTGCGGTCGACGAAGGCGCCGAGGTTCTGGTTGCGTGTACGCCGGGCCCAGCGGCGGGCGTCGCTCCGAGCGGCCCTCCCGGGTGGTTCACCCTTGGCATCGGTGACGCCCAGACCTCTGAATACCTTGCCGAACTCTCGGATGACCTCGACCCGGCCGCACTTCCGCAGCTTGACGACGATCTGCCTTTCCGGCCGGCCCCTGAAGCCGGTGTCGCGTCGGGCCGACGAGTTCCCCCGTTCCTCGGTTCGCAGCTACGGGACTGGGCCGCCCGGTGCATCCCCTCGCCGTCGGGCTATCTGTACACCCGTGTGACCGATTGGACCAGCGCGGCGATGGAATCCGGAGGTGGTGAAACCATCGAGGTCGCCGAGATCGGTTCTATGACACCGGAACCCGGCGACATCGTGGGTTCGGTGCTTGCGTGGCTTGAGGCTGAAGCACACATGCGTGGTGTGGACGTGTATCCGGTGGCCCGATTCGATCGCCTCGTGTTCGGGGACTCCCAAGTGGTAGGAGCTGTGTT